>CAYOKE010000001.1:0-63268 GCA_964404515.1 uncultured Gammaproteobacteria bacterium
TATAATTGGTTCAAATATAATAATTAATTCACCAACTATTTTTGGGTATTAAACCCCCGAAAAGGGTCGTTTTTGTTATTAAATGCCCGGGGCTAAATTCTTATTTAAACGGCAGCTCGCCTTGCCGACGCAGGGAGTCAATCTGATTTAGGTAATAAAGCGCGGACGAATTAGTTCTATCTAGCCCTAAGGCTTTTTGCCAATACTTTTCTGCAGTCTCATAATCCCACAGGCTCCACTTGACTAGCCCCATCTGGTTATAAATTCCCGGGAGGACATATCCGGCCCCGAGAGCTTGATTGAAGTAGCTAAGGGAAAGCTGAAAATCAGCCTCGTTTCCCTTATTAGAATACAAAAAACCTAGGGCTGCTAATATCTGGCCATTACCTGGATGTTGGAAAAGCAAATCGCGATAGACCTCCTCCGCCAAATCATCTTGGCCGGCTAACTCAGCCAAGTCCGCTAAGGAAAAACGGCTACGAAGGTCGGAATCAGCCGCCAAAAGACGGAGGCGAGATCGGAAGGACCAATCGTCTAGCACTAGCTTTTGCCAGATTTCGGGCGCGACTTGCTTTTTGTCCAGCAAAATGACCGCCTGGCGATCAAAGTAGACTAAGGCCCAATCCTGATCCTTTAATATTGAGGCTAGGAAGGCTCTGGCCCAGGGTGTCGAATCAGTATGAGCGAAATATATCACCTTGAATCTGTAACGAGTCATCGCTTCTTTCCAAACTTTATAATCAGTTTGCATCGGCCGGTAGACAGAAGCAAAGAATTCCTGGCTATAGGCTTCCGGACGGTTGTCGACAAAGACTTTCTCCTGCGGATAGAGCCAGAAGATCAAGGTGCTGCCGATATCATAATCATTGAAGATTGGGCCGCTCAGATTATTAGCTTTGAAAAATCGTATCGAATCCTCGCTCCCGGCGGCCAAGCCCCAACCCAACCGGCTTTTTAAGAAATTATTGTCATGGGTCGCATCTTGTAATAAATAGGCGATAGCGAGGATGGTCAAAGCCAGAATAAAGCCGGCCAACCAGAGGCTGGAACGGTGAGAAGATAATTTTTGGAAAAAGGCGGAGTTCTCTTTCAAATAAGCGACCGGCGCTGCCAAATTAGCGCTAACTATCACCAAGGCGACAAGACCAAAGATAGCCAGGTTGCGGCTGGCGAAAAGAGCCAGGGCGGCGAAGAAAATGGAAACCAGGGCATCGAACCAGCGCTTTTCCCTACGGAAGACAAAATAAGCCGCCCAACTAAGGAGCAACAGGAAGAGGAGCCATTTGAAAATGGCAAAATTATAATTAATCAGTAAGTGCTCGAGATAGAAGACTGTCTTGTTCTCCGCAATTTCATAGCCGTAATTACGAAAGATATTAAGGGGATATAGCACTCCTTTGATGAAGTTCGGATTAGCCAGGCAGGCGACAAAGCAGGCGGCAAAAATTTTCAGCCAAGGCTTAGCGGCTCTAAAGCCAACTTTAAACCTATCCCCTAAGCGGCCAACGGCTACCCAGTAAGCATAAATAAATTCTGCTGCTGCCTGGAAGCCAAGGAGGGCCAGTCCAAAAAAGAAATAGATATGAATGTTCGCCCAGAGAATAAAGAGCGGGACAAGAAGCCAGAGACGGCGATAGTTCTTAAGCCGAGAAGTCTGGTCCAATAGGAACCAAGTTAAGAAGATAAATAGATAGCTAAAGACTTCCGGCCGGATCTCGACGCGCTCGCTCAGAAGAAAAATCGTAGGAATTGCCAAGAGGGCCGTCAAATAGAAACCGGCCCTCTTCTGAGCCAGACGGAAGACTAGGCCGAAAGCGCCCAAGATAAGGAGAATATTAAAAACTGACAACCACTTGAAACCGCCCAGCGAATATACTAGGTAGAAGATGACGCCGGACAGCCAATGGTGATTAACGAAAGGAGCGTCCGGTTCAGTATAGGAATAAAAATTATGATATAAAAGGGACGGATCCTGCCAGACTAAGCGGCCATTAGCCAGATGGCGCCCTAGATCAATTGACGTGAATTTTATCTTCTGGGAAAAGATAATAACTATCAAGGCCAAGAGCCCGATGAGAATCATCGTTTGGAAAACTTGTTCCCGCCGAAAAGCCTTGCACATATTGGAATGTTATTAATATATTGTAAGCTGGAGTCAAAAAAAGTCAATGATTTGGCTATATTGACAGGAACAAAATCCATTTATAGAGTGGCGGTATAAAAACCGATAATTTGATGCTATAGGGGGGATTTCAAAGCGATTGCCGGGACTTTCGGCGACATCCAAAAAAATGTAATAGCCGCTAAAAGCTAGGCAGCCGCCAAATAAATAAAAGGAGTCTTATTATCAAGCCCCTTTTTGCTTATCATAGGCTTCTCTGCTCTTGCTTAATTCCGCCTGCGCCCCTACAGCATCATGCAGTCCTTTTACATCTATAATCTTCTTTTTCTGTCGACCCAATTCCTGGAAAAAATCCTGGAAAAGAGGAACAAGATCTTCTGGCCAATCCCGCCAGGAGGCTAGCTTCTCGGCCGCCGAGTCAGCGAGAGGGACGGCTAAAATCTTATTGTCTTCTTCGCCGCGATCTATGGTCTCGATGTAGCCGATCGCCCGGCAAAGGACGACCGTCCCATTGGCAATCGGCTGGCTAGTCAGGATGAAAGCGTCTAGATGATCGCCATCGCCGCCTCGTGTTTCTGGGATATAGCCATAATTGAAGATGAAGCTGAAACCGCCCTGAAAGACGAAATCCAACTTTATATTGTCCAGGTCTTCATCATATTCATACTTGACCTGGCTGCCTTGGCTGATCTCGACGACGACATTGAACTTGTCGAGCATGCCGAAAGGGACGTTTTTGAAACTCATATTTTTATTCTAAAACTTTAGCATACAGCCAGGCGTCCCATATCTTGCCGGTTCGATCCTTTATTGCCTTGCGCATCCGTCCTTCTTTCCGATAGCCGCTTTTTATCGCTACCCGTTCGCTCGCCTTATTCTCTGGACGCATCAAAATTTCTAGGCGACTGAGTTTCAATCTTTTAAAAGCCTCCCCCTCCACTAACCTGACAGCTTTGGTCGTTATTCCCCTGCCCCAATACTTTTCATCTAAAAAATAGCCGATTTCACCTATATACGAACGATGCTGGCTTATCTTTATCCCGATGGCGCCAACCAGCTGGCCACCGTATATAATCGCATAGTTCCACTCCTTATTTTCCCGCCGTTTCTGCGGATTCCTCCGGAGCCATTCCCGTTCTCCGGCGACCGATTTCACATTCGTGCCTAAATACAAGAAATTCGGGTTCGTCAGAATTTCAAAAAACCTTTTAGCATCGGAAATTTTCTGAAATCTTATCTCTACTTTAGGCATATTGTTAGATTCCAACGTTCCTCACATGTACTTCATTTTCCGCCGCCCAAGCCGGCGCGGTTACGAGAAGGAGCTTCATCTGGCCCAGATAATAGATTTTGGTGTTAGGCGGGATAACGATAACGTCAGTCGCTTTAACCGGCGTCTCGACTCCATCCAAGAAAAACGCTCCCTCGCCTTCAAGGATGTAGTAGATAAATGTGCTAACCTTATTATAGAATTCTTCACTATGCCCCTTAGCAACCTCGATATAGGCCAAACCGGCTTTTTCTGTGCCGGTCTTATAGGCCCAAAGATCGATACCGACCTTCGATTTGGTTTCAGCTTCTTGCTTGGTAATTTTCATATTTATCCTAGTTATTCAATAATTATACCAAAAAATCGCCAAAAAAGCGATTTCTATTATGTCCCAGTCCGCTTCCGCGTCGAGCCTGAAAATTTGCTAAAATTTTAAAGGAAATTCTATCCAAAATTTAGTTTATTACCTTTTAATAGCTCAAAACCTTTTAAGATAGCCAGATACTCTGGGTCGCTACCGAGCTTATGGCCGGCGTATTCTTCGGTTATAATTTATGATTTCCTATCAAGAACGTCATCTAAGCTCAACCACTCTCAAGAAGAGTGGTCCTCAGGATTGATCCTAATCTTATCAAATGATCCTATGAACTTGGCGAAATAAACCACCTCGACGGTATGCGATTCTTTCACGCGGTTTTCATAGGTGAAAGCGCTAAAATGATCTCCAATGTTATCCCCATGGCGAATTCCTCCTGGACTTCTCGAGCAAGGCCAGTAATCAATTCCTCACCGAAGTCGATATGCCCTCCGGGCATTTCGAGTTTGCCAGGTAGAAACTTCTTGGTAGTTGCCTGCTTAGCCAAGAAAAATTTATTGAGGCCATCAAAATCGTGGTGGATAAAAGCGCAAGCACTCATTACTTGCTGCCCGGACGCGAGAGTTTCGCTATCATGTACTACTTTCCCCATAAATTTACAGCTGGGTGTCATGGACGTTACCCGAACTGAAGCGTTATAAACTTTTATAAGGATAAGCCTATTCGATCATCGTGAAAAATAAATCGCCGTTCGAAAATTGCAGCTTCACCTCAGCTAATAAATCTGAGCCCCCATCCTTGCCGTAAAGCACGACTTCAGCTCTAGTTTCCCCGTCTTTTTCGATCTGACCATTGGGTCGCATTTCTAATAATTGGCCTTTACCAATCGTTTTATCAAGCCCCAGTGATTCTTTGGCAACATCCACGACCCTTTCTTCGTGAGTTATTAACACAATCCGTAATTTTTTACCTTTAAGTTGTCGCCGTGTTTCGGGCTGAAGATAATAATTAATATTTATCAGGTGCCTTAAATAAGTTTTAAAATCTGAAGCGACATCTTGATGGCTGGCAGAGAAAATATCCAACAACTCCTTGCCTAATGAAGCGGCGACCAAGGCATGAACTTCAGCCGGCATTTTAGCGACGACCTCTGGATGTTCTTCGATATATTTTTTGTGGGCTTCAATCCAGGTTTTACCAAAGCCCTCTGATTTCAATGTCTCATCCATCGGTATTTGCCCGAGACCTTGTGAGGAAGTTTTTATTTCTTCCCCGAATTCATTTTGAGAATTAGAATTAAGTATTTTAATTCCATGTTCAGTAAATATTTTTTCACATATTAATGCTGAAGACAGGGCTCTGTATTGAGGGCTGGAGATAAAAAGAACCACTTCTTCATCCTTATTAATCTTTGACGCGAGTTGCTCCGCAGTTTTCCGGATTGATTCTATTCCTTGGGGACTCAAATCTAGATGTTCAACGTCAAGAGCAAATCCTGGGGCTTCAGGATTAAATACAAAAGCAGAATCTTTTAATTCTTTATAATCCGTTTCTCCGTGACGGATTATATCTATCGTTGGCACTTCAGAATAAAACTCTGTTTCTCTTTTCTCGGGACCTTGAGGGGTATTAATATTTTCTGAAAATTTCATAAATTTCATTTTCCTGATTTAATATATTTCTATATAATCTGATAAAAAAGTATGACCATTTCTCCGCAAACCGTAATCTCGGAAGACAGATAAAGGCATATTTAAAAGCCCCCTTCAAACAATATAATTTAATGCTTTCAAATAAATAATCTTCTTCTCTGATAGTGAGATTTTTTTTACTATTATACGATTTAAGAAAGACTCGTGCCTTCTGGATATCTAGTCTTTCCCGCTTACTGACGCATAGCCACATTAAGGCATTAGCGATATCGGTGATAAATGAATCAATATAAAAATTATCAAAGTCAATAAAATTTACCCTCCTCTTTCTATTAATAATGATATTTTCTGGTTTTATATCAACGTGTATAGCGCCCCCTGGTAAATTATTTATTTGGCGCAAGCAGTCCAACTCAAATTTAAGATAAGCGATGAAAGCTGTGCCATTTTTAAATTTACTACGTGAAATTACCCTCCCCTTCCGTTTGACATAGGATTTTATCACTTCTAAACCTTCTCCTTCTCGCGGGTATTGAGGCTGATAGTTTTTTGTTAAAATATGCAATTGAGCCAATAGGTTCGCGACTTGCTCTAAAACATGGTTACTGATTTGAAGCAGCGGCTTGCCTTCAATGTACTTGAAGCAGCAAATGTACTTTCCCTCTATCCGCAGTATCCCGCCGATGGGCTCGGGACAAGGAAACTTATTACTCGTTAAATAGCGAAGGAGCTGTAATTCGCTGATAATTTCATGTTTAGTTTTAAATTTATAAACTCTGAGAATATACTTCCCTTGATCCGATAACAGAATATAATTTGAATTAATATTCCCTCCCCGAATCAAAGAATACGAAGTAATTTTACCTAGTTTAAAATAGGCAGCCGCCGCTAGGAGGGTACTCCTTTTTATTTTATCTTTTTTTCCAACAGGCATCATACTTATCTTGACTCTTTTGTGCAAATGTAACGTCAAAATGATCTATATATTATGATATCCCAGTTCCTCGTTTTTTTCAACAAGTCACAACAGGCAGCGCGTTTGCGATAAATTCTGATATCCGTCGCACTCCTCGCTACGCCTCGGCTTGCTATCCGAAGGCTTTGCTCGCTTCTGACCTGTCCGAATCCAGCAGCCTCAATATAAACAAAAAGAATGAAGCAATGCTTCATTCTTTTTGTTTAGCTGCGGGGCCTGGATTCGGACCAGGATAAACGGCTCCAAAGGCCGCTGTCCTACCATTAGACGACCCCGCAATTAAGGTTGATATAAAATATCCTCCTGAGAGGATATTATTGGAAAATAGCTCAAAAGTCAATTTTCTCCAGCCTCAAATCCGGGCATATTTTCGGACGGCAAAAAGGCTGGCCGCGACAGTAATGAGAAGCACGGCTAGGAACTGGCTGCCGAAAATCAGTAAAAAATTGTCGACGAAATAAGAAAGTATATTGACGTTGTAACCAGTAAAGAAAGCTTCCAGGTAGGGTTGGAGCAAGGTCAGGAAGGGGTAAAAGATCGAAATCATGAGCAATGTGCTCAGAAGAGCGTAGACGAAGGCCGAAACGATATAAGGCATGTAGATGAAAAAATTGGAGGCGCCGACCAGACGCATGATTTCTATCTCCTGGCGGTGGGTATAGATGGCGACCCGAATGGCGTTATAGACGACCAGCAAGCTCGTCAGGATGAAGATGGAAATGATAAACAACCCTACTTCATTGACCCGCTTCGTCACGTTATTAATCTTGGACAGAATGACCGTATTGTCAGAAAAGTCCCGCGATTCAATAATCGGGCTATTCAAAGCTCTTAATTCGGCGATCAAGAGACCAGAATTATCGAAATCCTTCGGAATGATCGTCAAGCTGGGGAGTAAAGGATTGCGACCCAATTCTTTCAAGGCGGAGAGGACGGCTTGGTTGTTTTGGTATCTTTCCCGGAAATCATCTAGAGCCGCTTGCTTGGAAATAAAATTTACTACCTTCACCCTTTCGGATGCTGCTAGTTGGTCTTTTAAAGCAATGATATCGGTCTCCAACGCCTCCGACTTAATGAATAAGCTGATATCAATCTTACTCTTAACCGCTTCTACGGCGCTGGCGCTTATCAGCCGGACAGTGATAAGCATGTTGATGGAAAAAAGCGCCAAAAGGAGAATAGTCAGGGTGACGATAGTCAGCCAGACGTTGCGAGCGATATCCTGGAAACTAAATTTGATGATGCGATATAGAGAAAGCATAGGTCTATAATAAATACTTACCCCGCGCCTGGTCGCTGATGACCTGGCCGCCCTCGATGGTAATGACCCTCTTATTTAGACGGTTGACGATTTCCTTATTATGCGTCACTAGAATGACGGTCGTGCCGAACTTGTTTATCCGGAGCAGGAGATCAATGATCTCGTTGGCATTTATCGCGTCCAGATTCCCAGTCGGTTCGTCTGCCAAGAGGACCTTAGGTTGATGAACCAGGGCGCGAGCAATTGCCGTCCGCTGCTGTTCGCCACCCGAAACCTCACTGGGATAACGGCGGCGCTTGTCTTCCAGGCCGACGATTTTAAGGACGCTAGGTACGATCTTTTTGATTTTAACCGGCGTGCCACCTGAGACTTCCAAAGCAAAAGAAACATTCTCTTCCAAGCTCTTCTTCGGCAAAAGCTTGAAATCCTGGAAAATAACACCGATCTGCCGTCGCAGATATGGAACTTCGTGCTTGGAAATCTTGGTAATATCCCATTCGCCGACCACGACTTGGCCGGAACTGGCCCTCTCTTCCCCCGTTAATATCTTTACTAAAGTCGTCTTGCCAGCGCCAGACTGACCGACGATGGAAATGAATTCCCCGGCTTCAATCTCCAGGTCGACATCTTTTAGGACCCTAGTTTTGCCGTAATTTTTGGAAACATTATGAAGCTTGATCATAATCATTTTTTAACTTGCAGTTGACGCAGGCCGTAACGAATCAGATTCTCATTATCTAATAGGCTCCCGGCTTTGCTTTTAGAACCGAAATTAATGGCAATCAGGTTACCGGCGGCGGTCTTCACCCGCGTCACCAGACAATGACCGGCCTCTTCAAGATATCCGGTCTTGGAACCGATAATCGGATAATCTTTGGCCCGCACCATATCATTTGTGTTTGTCAGGGTATGCGCCTTCTTGGTGTTTACCGTCTTAAAGGTATACTTAGCGGTCGTACTGATCTTAACCAGGAGGGGATTAGTGAAGACCTCTTTAGTAATTATAGCATAATCATAAGGCGAACTCACGTTCTTGGGGTCAAGCCCGGTCGGGTCGAAAAATCTGGTACTAGTCGCGCCCCAAGCCATGGCCTTTTCATTCATCTTTTTAATGAATTCTGCCCGACTCAAACCGCTGACGCGTACTAGGGTCTCAATAGCATTGTTGGCTGACCCGACAAGGGCACTATACAACAAATTTTCTACGGTCAAAGTTTCCCCTTCTTTGACCTTGAGCCGCGCCGATTCGCCTGGAGCGCAATATTCATAGTTATATTTCTCGTCCTGGTACTTATAGGCCACGACCTTATTGAGACTGGGGCGGGTATCCAGGAAAACACGAATAGCCACTAATTTACTCAGGCTAGCGAGGGGGGAAACGTTTCTCTCATTCTTGCCCCAGATTACTTCCCCGGTCTTCTCGGAAATGATTATCGCTGAAGAGGCGGTTAGATTCGGTTCGCTGCCAATCTGGGGCCATTCTTGGACTAAGGGCGAATTAATCGTCTTCTTAGCTTCTATCTTGACCCGGATTAAGCCGACGCTGGTCGGTGCCAGTTTTTGGAAAGCGACCTTGTCTAAGTCGATAACCCGATCAGGATGTTTGTCGCGTTCTGGCCCCCAATCATTAATCGTCACCTCTACTTTCTTGCCGTTATCGAGGTTAGTAACGACGAGCACTGAGCCTTTCAGAAAATCTGGCGAAGCAGCAAAAAGCCCGTTCTTATACTTATACCAGCTAGCCGTCCCGACCGTCAGGATATCAGGATTGGCCGCTAGGATCAGTTTCCCGGTCGTCGCCGTGATTTCGGCCGTCACATACTTGCCGATCGGTTCATCTCTAGTCAAGAGCGGCTGCCAGGTTCCAGCTAACTGGTCAAAAACAAAAATCTGCTTCAAATAGTTATTCTTTTCATCATAGTTGATCTTGGCCTGCATCGGGCGGCTAGGGTCATAGGTCTCTGGTTGACTGAAAGAGTATTCGAAAACTGGCGATAGCGCTTGCCATTGCCAAGAAAGGTTATCGGGCGTGCTAGTTGAAACAGTTGCTTGGCCGGAGAACCCTGGCGTCGTGAACCCGAGCGTCGCTGCTTTCGCGCCAACCGCACCCAAAAACAAAAAAATGGCGCTGACGAACAAAGATTGAACTAGCTTTTTCAACATAAGTCTCAATTGACTAAATCAATTCCTTAAGTTTATAATGATTAAAGTCTGAAGGCGGGTGTCGTATAATGGTTATTACGTCAGCTTCCCAAGCTGAAGAAGGCGGTCCGATTCCGCTCACCCGCTCCAAAAACCCGTCTTTTGCCGAGATAGCTCAGCTGGTAGAGCAACGCACTCGTAACGCGTAGGTCGCGGGTTCAAATCCCGCTCTCGGCTCCGATTAATCAAAGAAATACTGCCACCACTTGACTAGATTACTATCTAGGGACGCGGTGGCCAAATTGTTATCGCCGCTTACTAGCGGCCTTTTTTCTTCCACAACCAGAACCTGTTCGCCCGGCTTCTTCAGATTAAGATTCAATCTAGCCTGTTCTTCCAGAGATTGATCAGATTGCAGGTAGGTAATCATATCCCTGAGGCTCTGGTTCTGGCTTTCGAAATCATCTATTTGCTTCTGGACGTCGGCGATCTCTGCCTCTACTAGACGTCTCTGGCTATAAGTCTTAGCTAGCGGAAAGATGATGATGACCAAAAAAACTAGACCGACAATCGCCAAAAAACGCTGGTTGGTAACCAGGCGGTAGAAAAAGTTCGTTGATTTGGACGATTGCTCCGCCGCTAAAATGCGGGGGTGGAATTTCTGCTTAACCATCTTTTATATTATAACACAAAAGACGGTTTTCAAAAAAATCGCGCTAGAGGCGCGACTTCGGAGTGACCCAAAACCCCATATATCGGCCGAACATCAGCCGGATCTGCGCCTCCAGGCATGGAATTGCTCCGAAGGCGACGATCGTGACCGGCACGAATACCCATTCCAGGACCATTTTTACATTTTTCCAAAAAGTATATTTCTTCGGCCGTTTTGGCAACAATAAGGCGGATAACACGGCAGACAAGATCAGCCCGATCATAGCGAAATTCATCAGATTCTGGGTAATGAATGGCAAATTGCCGGACAAAACAGTCGAATTGAAGCGGTCGCCGCCTAGAAGCATGGGCATCCAACCGACGACGGCGATAATCAAGGCGTTTGTCGCCCAAGCGTGAAAACCGTAAATCTGGACAAATATATGGCCAATAATCCGTCCCTTGTCTAATCCCGGGTAATGCCATTCTTTCTTGGCATTAAACATGAGGTAGGGGATATTCTCTCCGCCCCAAGCCCAGCGCCGCTGCTGCTTATATAAGCTCTTGGCGGTCTGCCACATGTTCTGGTCATGGGTAACATCCATAGAAACCTCGAAATTGAGAGGCTCGACGCGATAATGGCCATGGTAATACATCAAACAATGCCAGAAGATGCGGGAGTCCTCGGAAACGTTCTTGGTCGACCAGAAACCGATTTCAACCAGAGCCCGCCAAGTCATGGAATGAGAAGAATAGGTTACCAGGCTCTCTTGGCGTACTTGCATGATCATCTGCCAAAAGGTATTGGAAGAAGCGGCGACACGGGAGAAGAAAGGCGCGCTCCAGATATTATTATGATAGACCGGAATCGGCTGATAACTGGCATGATAGGGGTCGCTCACCGTCAGGAACTTATAGGCTAAGGCGGAAAAATAGCCGGCCTTTACCACCGTATCGATATCAAAGACGCTAACCAATATCTTGCCATAATCTAAGTCCAACCGATCGATGATATCCCTTTTGACTTCTCGCGCGCACCAGGCCTGATTAGCCCCCTTGCCTTTAAGTTCGCCTACTAAGCCGTCTGGATGGAAAGTAATCAGAAAATGACCAAAACGCCCGGAAAATTTTTCCTGGATTGCCGCAGCACGCTGCTTCGCCTCCTCTAAGCCGGCCCGCTCTTCCATCGTTATAGCGACGATCATTCTCTCGGGCGGGAAGCCATCAGCCAGGAGAGAGCCCAAGCAATCGCTGATTATCTCTACGCTCTCCTTATAAGTCGGCAGGATAATAAGCTGCCATAGTTCATCCCAGGATACGCCCTGGCGCGCCAGAGAATCGGCCGCCACTTTATCCTCAAATTCACCGGCTTTCAGCTGGCGACAAGCGGCGATCCAATCGGTCTTCAAACCTTTCCTCAAACGGCGATAGGAAGTAATGATGAAAATCGCATAGTAGATGACCAAAAGCAGCCAATAAACATCGAAGGCGATGATGAAATAGGCCACCCAGATTGGCTTGAAATAAGAGAAAACCACTAATACAACCAGGGTAAGGATAGATAATAATCCAGGAAATATCTCTAACATTCGATAAATTATTCGATCACCTCCCTGGAGCTCGGTCGCCTTCCCTATTTTTAGATAATCAACGGATTGAACCATAGTTAAATCATTCCCCTCCTTTTTAGCTCAAAAAAGCATTCGGCGCAAGCACGGACGTCGAAAAGGGCGTCGTGCGCTTCCGGAAAACCGGTTCGGAATAGGAAGTTATAGAGTTCGGTCAAATTGGGCCATTTATAGCCTCCTCGACCGTTATCGATCTGGCAAACGGCCGCCGAAGACCGCATCGTGCAGATCTTATTAGCTAAAGATAGATGGTTTGGCAAACCTAAGCGCAATAATTCCGAGCCGACTATCTTATCATCGAAATCGACATTATGACCGACCAAATGGGACGCCTTTTGAACGTCCTTCAGAAAATGCTCCAAGGCTTTTTTCAATTCCACCCCCTCGGCCATCGCCCGCTCTTGAGAGATGCGGTGGATATTGGTCGCTTCAATCGGGATAACGAAACCATCTGGCTTAATAACATAGTTATAGCTCTCCCAATGTTGGCCGTCAGCATCATAAAGGCTCCAAGCAATCTGGACGATACGTGGCCAATTCAAAAAATCATCAAGCGGTGCTTGATAATTGCGGGGCAACCCAGTTGTTTCCGTATCAAAAAATAAATACATAGTCAATTCTTGATAATTATTTCTTCGCCTTCGCTCAATTCTCCTTCTTCAATCGGCTCCTCTTTAGCTGGAACTGGCGGGACGATTTTCATCGTCCGGCCCTTGAAATCAACCGGCTGAGCCTTAGCTAGATCCCCCAGCGACAAGGTCGCTACTGGTTCGGCAACTTCTTCTTCTAAAGTTGCAAAGTGGCGGCGCTCCGCTTCTTTTGCCTCTTGGCGCTTGGCAACCTCCAGGCGCTTCTCCTCCTTCCTGCGACTCAGGCAATCCCGGCAATAGACTGGTCGGATGCCATCTGGAACGAACGCGACCGTAGTCAATTTACCGCAGCCATCGCAAGCCACTTCCGGCCCGCTCTTTACGATGCGTGGATGGTTGGGAGGGGGGGTAACACTAGCGGCCTTGGCTGCTGACCAAGGTAATCCGGCTGGCCTTACGGTCGAAGCCGCATTTTTTTTCGCCGGCGCGGAAGGCGCCGGTTTCCTGACTATCTGGTTGGCGACCGCCCTATCTTCATCGCCGTAATTCTCGTGCCAACGCATAATCTTCTCTTCGACTACGCTCCGGTCAGTCGCATATTTTTCCCGGGAATAATTGATGACTTTTTCGGCGTTCCCCGTCTTTTCTTCATTATTAAGCGGCGGCAAACCGCGGGCCGAAAAGGGCGAAGAGGCGATTCCGTCAATCATCAACTTCAGATACATCTCATATTTCGGCAGGTTGACGATGTCCTCTTCTGTAAAAGTCGGGGTGAATTCCTTAACCAGCTCTTCGGCGTCGATCGCTCCGACCCGGAAAACGACCATGGTCCCAACGTTCCCAAAAACTGCCGCCTTAACCTTGTCTCCCAGCTGTTCGATATACTGGTGAGCCAAGATGAGATTCAGGCGATATTTGCGGGCCTCGGATAGGATATTAGCGAAGCTGTCGGTAGAGAAATTCTGGAATTCGTCGATATAGAGATAGAAATCGCGGCGTTCTTTTTCCGGCACATCCACTCGGCTCATGGCTGCCAGCTGGATCTTCGTGATCATCATCGCCCCCAGGAGGGCAGAATTATCCTCGCCGATGCGGCCTTTAGACAGATTCATAATCAGGATCTTACCATTATCCATGATATCGCGGATATCGATTGCCGACTTCACCTGACCAATGATATTTCTCATGAGCGAGCTAGACAAGAATTGGCCAACCTTATTCTGGATAGGAGAAACTGCTTCTGAGGCGAACTTGTCGGCATAGCCGGAAAATTCCTTCTCCCAGAAAGCCTTCACGACCGGGTCTTTGATATTGGCTACAACCTTCTTGCGGTAATTCTTATCTGAAAGCATGCGGACCACGCCAAGAAGAGTCGAGCCCGGAAAATCGAGGATGGCTAAAATAGCATTACGCAATATATACTCTAAGCGTGGTCCCCAGGAATCGGCCCAGAGTTTCTGGAAGACGCCGATGAGGCCGGAAGCGACCAGGTGCCGCAAGTGAGGCTCGACCTGCTCGACGACATTGAAGGCGATGGGGTAGTTGATATCGGAAGGATTGAAATAGACGACGTCATTTACCCTTTCCGATGGGATATACTCAATTATCTTTTCAGCTAAATCGCCATGCGGATCAACGACGGCCACGCCATATCCGGCGCGGATGTCATCCACGATCATATTCTCTAAAACGGTCGACTTCCCCATGCCGGTCTTCCCAATCAAATACATATGCCGGCGACGGTCGTCGATTTTGATTCCGAATTTCTTGAATTCGTTGCGATAGGTTGTCTGCGCGAAAACCGCAATCTCACTATTCATAATTTATCCTAACGTCCTTTGATATTTATCAAATTCTTCAGACTATCGATCTGCTGGTTAGAACTTTCGATCTGTTCGGAATAAGACTTAAAGACGCCGGCGTAACCCTCCAAATAGTTAGCCATCGCCTTCAAAGAAATGAAGCCCAAGATGACGACCAGGATGACAATCGCCCATTTGATCGACCCCCAGATGACCTGCCAACGGAAATAGTTCTTTATGAACCTGAGCTCCTTGGCCATCTCTTGGTTGAGGGCTAATATTTCAGACAAAATCTCCGCCGGCCTCTTGGCCTCCGGTTCGGGAGAAAGATTTTGTTCGGACATATTTTTTATGATTAAACCTGTAAAGCGCCGACGGGATCAACCCCGGACTGCGCAGTGTTCGGCATATCCCCGGCCGATAGAAGCGAACTCCTCCATTTCCGATAAAGAGTACCCCGCTTGCTTCTGGTATCCTTTGTCGATCAGGTCCGTATCTGACTTAAAACGCTGGAGATACCAATGTTTAGCGCCCTTGATTATTTCGCCCATCTTGGCGAAATCCTCTTTAACCAGCAAGCCGGGGACGACTGTCGTCCGGAATTCATAGGGCAAGCCGCTCGACATTATTATTTTAACACTTTTTTCCAGATTACGAAAATCGATCGGTACGCCGACCGTCTCTTCGTATTTGTTCCTGGGCGCTTTCAGATCCATGGCGATATAATCAATCAGTTTTTCCTCGATTAGCCGAGCAAGCATCTCCGGATTAGTGCCGTTAGTATCCAGCTTGACCAGATAACCGATATCCTTGATTTTCTTAATAAAATCCGGGAGATCCGAATGCAAAGTCGGCTCCCCGCCAGTGATGACTACGCCTTCTAGGCGGCCGTATCTTTCCCGTAAAAAAAGAAAAAGGTCTTTAGTGGAAAACGATGGGGAAAAACCTTTTTCTTTTATGTTTTCGTCCTTTCCCGTTTGGGGCAGGACAAGCATAGGGTTATAGCAGAAATGGCAGCGGAAATTACAACCTTGGGTAAAGATAATGGCCGCTAGGTGATCAGGGTAATCGATAAGAGATAGTTTCTCTAAACCGCCGATAACCATAGGGTTCTCTGATCCGAATTACTCGGCGCAAACCTTGAAAGTCTTGCGGTCCTTGTATTCGGACGCCTTGCCTGGGTTATAGTTCTTAACCGGGGTCAACCAGCCGACGACGCGGCTGTAGATGATGCATTCCTGGCGTTGTGTCTGGATGGGGCTCATATATATTCGCATTATAAACTATAATTATCTAAATTACAAATTAGCTTGATTATTGGCAACTGACTGCCTTTCCGTCGTCTCTTCCTGATAGCCAATCTCCTCGTCGCATTTCGGGCAATACTTATGTTCCCCGGACAGGTACCCGTGCTTCGGGCAAATAGAGAAGGTAGGCGTAATCGTGAAATATGGCAAACGGTAGTTCTCAACTATTTTCTTGACCAATTTCTTGGCTGTTTCCCCGTCTGGCAAGCGCTCGCCTAGATAGCCGTGCAGGACCGTACCGCCGGTATATTTGATCTGCAGATCGTCCTGCAAATCGAGGGCCGAGAAGATATCATCTGTATAATTGACATGCAAATGAGTAGAATTGGTGTAGTAGGGATCGGCACCAAGTTTCTTAACCGCTTCAGCATTAGCACAGATGATACCCGGATATAGCTGTTGGTCCTTCTTGGCGAAACGGTAGGTGCAGCCTTCGCCCGGCGTCGCCTCCAAATTATAAAGGTTGTTGGTCTCATTCTGAAAATCCATCAGCTTCTCGCGCATAAAATCTAAGATTTCAGCGGCGAAAGCGTGGCCCTCAGGAGAGCTAATATCCTTGCCCATCAGGTTAAGAACTGCCTCGTTCATGCCGTTAATGCCGATGGTCGAAAAATGGTTTTTCCAATAGGAGCCGAAGCGTTGTCTGATATTACCCAGATAGAACATAGAATAAGGGTAAAGGCGGTCTTCGGTGAACTTCTCTATTATCTTGCGTTTAATCTCCAGACTCTCCTTGGCTAGATCCATCAACTCTAAGAGCCGATTCTTGAATTCCTCTTTGCTTTTCGAGAGATAGCCGAGACGAGCCAGGTTGATTGTTACCACGCCCAAGGATCCGGTAAGGGGGTTGGCGCCGAAGAGTCCGCCGCCACGCTTACGCAGTTCCCGGTTATCGAGCCGCAGGCGGCAACACATGGAACGGGCATCATCGCGTTTCATGTCCGAATTCACGAAATTCGAGAAATAAGGGATACCATACTTAGCCGTCATCTCCCAGGCTGGTTTCAGGCATTCTCGATTCCAGTCGAAATCCTTATCGACATTATAGGTTGGGATCGGGAAGCCGAAGACGCGACCAGTCGAATCTCCCGCCAGCATCACCTCCGCAAAAGCCTGGTTGAACATATCCATTTCTGGCTGAAAATCCTTGTATTTCTCCGGCATGATCTTGCCGCCGATAATGGCGTTCTCTTCGCCGATCATGGGCGACGGGACAACGTCCAGAGTGACGTTGGTGAATGGGGTCTGGAAACCGACGCGGGTCGGGACATTGATATTAAACATGAACTCCTGAAGGCCCTGCTTCACTTCTTCGTAGGTGAGGTGGTCATAGCGGATAAAAGGCGCTAAATAGGTATCGAAATTAGCGAAGGCTTGAGCGCCGGCCGCTTCGCCCTGCATGGTATAGAAGAAATTTATAATCTGACCTAGAGCGCTGCGGAAATGCTTAGGCGGGTTGCTCTGAACCTTTTCATTAACTCCGCGGAAACCGCGTATCAAAAGATCTTTCAGATCCCAACCGCAGCAATAGGGCGCCAACAAGCCTAAATCATGAAGATGCAAATCACCGTTAATGTGGGCTTGGCGGATATTCTCCGGGTACATCTTATTGAGCCAATAGCGAGCCGAAATCGAGGAGGCGATATAATTATTTAAGCCTTGGACCGAAAAACTCATGTTGCTATTTTCCTTTAAACGCCAATCGGACCGGCCCAGGTAATCTTCCATCAGCTTATCATCCAGGGTGGCTTTATTAATATCGCGTAACTGGCGATGCTGTTCGCGGTAGAGGATATAGGCTTTCGCGACTTTTATCAGCTTATTCTCGATCAAGATTTCTTCGACGACATCTTGAATCTCTTCAACCGCCGGGATGCTGTTCTTATGAAATTTCTTATTGATCTTCATTACTACCTGATCGGATAGCTTCTTCGCTAAGTGCCGGTCATCAATCTCAACAGCCAAAGCCGCCTTATAGATAGCTTTAGCAATTTTGTCTTGGTCAAAGTTGACGATTTCGCCAGATCTCTTGATCAATTTGCTGATAACTTCTGACATATGGGGGTTTGCCTTAAATTATCTTTGTTAGTTCTTTTCCTTGATTAGCTTATTGAGTTCTCTTTTAAACTCATGGGCATCCTTGAATGACTCATAGACCGAGGCATAACGGATATAGGCAACCTGGTCGATTTTCTTCAGATTCTTCATGACTACTTGGCCGACCTGCTGGGAAGTAATCTCGCTCTTCTTGAGGCGCTGGAGGTCCCGTTCGATGGAATGGATCAGCTTCTTGAAGCGATCTTCGGTGATCGGGCGCTTTTCGCAGGACTTTTTCAAGCCGCTCACCATCTTATCGCGGCTGTAGGTCTCACGCCTACCATCCCTCTTGACAATAATCAGATCTAATAGCTCTATCTCCTCATAGGTCGAGAAGCGGAAAGCACATTTCAGACATTCCCGGCGGCGACGGATTGAGAGCCCGTCCTGGGCCACCCGGGAATCGACAACTTTGGTGTCCGGATAGTAACAAATGGGGCATTTCATAGGTTTTAGGGCCTTTTCGGGCCAATCAGGGCCAGACCTGGAACCCTATATTTTGTGTCTTCTTAAAAAAATAGACCACTAAATGTTGTATCTAGTAATATTTTAGCAAATTTTTACCTTCGGGTCAATTCAGCTAGTTTTCAAAAAAATATAATTTTTTTAGGGAGTTATCCACAGAAAAATCGAAAACTAAAGCCATGGCCAAGACACAAAAAAGTTTCCCAAAACAGGAAACCTTTTTAATAGACTTTTATAATAGCTGCCTTAACCCATCTTCTTCCGAATAAAGGCTGGCACGCTCAGGTCGTCATCGTCATTCATGGGCTTTTCGGCCTTCTTTTCCAAGGCGGGCTTGACTGGGATGTTCTTGAAGACGTTGAATTTCCCCTTATTCTTGTCAACTGATGTCGAAGGCATCCCCGGTTCTTTTTCGGCCTCCTTCTCGATAATGAAAGTATTCGGGGTATAGGACTTAGTCATCTCATTCTTCTGGCTCTTGCCTCGGCCGTCGAAACCGGTCGCTACGACTGTTATCTTAATCTGGTCCTTCATCTTCTCGTCGATGACGGCGCCAAAGATAATCTTGGCATCATCATCGGCAGCCGAGGTTATCACTTTGGCCGCTTCGGAAACTTCAGTCATGGAAAGATCGGTACCGCCGGTGATTGTGAAGACGATGCCACGAGCGCCGTCAATGGACATGTCCAAAAGATTAGAATTGATAGCATCCTTGGCCGCTTCGACCGCCTTGTTCTCGCCTGAAGCCGTGCCAATGCCCATAAGCGCCGAGCCGGCGTTAGACATGACAGCTTTCACGTCGGCGAAGTCGGCGTTTATGATGCCAGGGACGGTGATAATCTCCGCGATTCCCTGCACGCCTTGGCGCAGAACGTCGTCAGCGATCTTGAAAGCTTCGAGAAGTGAGGTCTTCTTGTCTATCACCTGCAACAGCTTGTCGTTGGAAATGGTGATTATGGTATCAACCTTATCCGCCAATTCAGCAAAAGCACGGTCGGCAATATTCTTGCGCTGGCCGCCCTCGAACATAAAAGGCTTAGTCACGACCGCGACAGTGAGAGCGCCGAGCTCTTTCGCAATCTGGGCGACAATAGGCGAAGCGCCAGAACCAGTGCCGCCGCCCAGGCCGCAGGTGACAAAAACCATATCACAACCCTTGATCGCTTCCCGAATTTCATTCTGGGATTCTTCCGCGGCGCCTTTGCCGAGATCAGGGTCCATACCCGCGCCTAAACCGCGGGTTACGGTCTTGCCAATATGGATCTTCTCATTCGCCTTGTTATAATGTAGGGCCTGGACGTCAGTATTTATCGCCACGAAGCCGACGCCCTTGATGCCGTTGTCAACCATACGGTTTATGGCACTGCCGCCACCGCCACCCACGCCGATGACTTTTATTTTAGCAAAAGTTTCTATTTCTGGTTTGACTTCCGCCATAAAATTATCTTAATTGATTGATTAATTATTATTTGGGCATTATCTTACTGAACAGCCCTTTCGTCTTTTCAAACAGGCCGCCAAGCTTCTTAAACCGGATATTCTGATTACCTTCCAGTTCACTATGGCTGCCCCAAATGACCAAACCTAAGGCTGTCAAGAATTCAGGATTCCGGACCTTATCAATCACGACGTTGATATTCTTAGCCTGGCCGACGGCCGCTGGCAGGCGCAGCTTCTTCTTAGCAGATTCTACCAAGCCGTCAAGACAGGCGCCGCCGCCGACGAAGATAACGCCAGCCGGCAGCATACCCGAACGGTCGATCCTCTTGAATTCATTGTCGACTTTCTCGAAAATCTCTTCCACTCGGGCATTGATTATCTCTGAAACGTATTTACGCGAAATTAAGCTGATATCATCATTGACTTCCTCTTCCTTCACTAATTCCGAAACGTCGATTTCGTCTTTCTTGCTGAAATCTTCCGGCACAGAGCTGCCATAGTCATGTTTTATCCTTTCTGCCAAGTTGATCGGGCAACGCAGACCGATGGCGATATCGGCCGTGATGTGTTCGGCGCCGATTGGTAAGATTGCCGTATGGATCAGATTCCTTTCTTCATAGACAGCGAGCGAAGTCGTCGAGGAACCGAGATTGATAAGGGCCGCTCCCAGCTCTTTTTGCTTCGAGCTCAAGACCGCCTCTGAGGCCGCTAACGGCGCGAGGACAAGATCCTCGATCTCCAGCCCGGTCCGATATATGGCCTTGGTCAGGTTCTTGATCTGGGTGCTCAATCCCTGGACAATCAAGGTTTCGACTTCTAGGCGGATGCCGTTCATGCCGATTGGATCCTTGACGTCCGCTTGGTTATCGACGCTGAACTTCACCGGTATGACATGCAGAATCTCGTAATTGACCGGGACGGCCAAGGCTCTGGCTGCTTCGATTGCTCGCGTGACATCGTTTTCATTTATCTCCCCGTCGCTACGGCCGACGGCCACGACGCCGCGGGAACGTTCGCATTTGATATGCGGATCATTGATGCTGACCCAGACGCGGCTGATCGGAACGCCGACTAAACGCTCAGCTTTTTCCAGGCAAGCGGAAATGGAAGAAGTCGTCTCTTCGATAGAGTTCACGATGCCGCGACTGACGCCGGCCGTCGGGACGGAAACGGCGCCGATGATTTGCAGCTCATCGCCGGCCACTCCGGGAATCTTCTGGCCGATGACCAGGCGGATGGCGGTCGAGCCGATGTCTAAGCCGGCGATAATATTATCCTTCATAAGTATTATGATGAATTAAAAATCAAACAATCGAGAGATTAGTAATTGCTGTTAATATTATACAAAATATATAAAAATTTAACAATCATTCAGAAGAGCGGGAAAAGGCCCAGATACCAACCAATAATTGGTTCTCCCCAAATTAGAGTAATAATAGCGGCAAAGGCCAGAAACGGACCTAAGGCTATGCGGGAATGCCATTTTTTCCGCCGGCTAGACATCAAGATGAGGCTGATGATTGCTCCGACGCCATAAGCGAGAACCAGAAGCAGTAATAGCTTGCCCGCGTCAGCGAAAAAGAAGCCCAATAACAACCCCAGCCAAATATCCCCTTCCCCGACCCCTTTCTTCTTGGTCAGAAGATATTGCAAAGCGAAAAACGCCAAACCGGCCGCGCCGCCGATGACGACCGCTAAAGGACTTAAACCGAGCAAGAGATTGGAAACCAAGACGATAGCCGCTAGGGGCCAGATGACGAGCATCGGGATCATCTGCCAACGGAAGTCGTAGACGAAGATGACTATCATCCCGGCGGTAAATAGCAGGTCGCGGAGCAGGAACAGGCTGCCAAGCGGCACCGCTTGATCCAACCAAAAAATCTCTAAAAACAAGCTGGCGGTCACTAGTTCCACGAGCGGATACTGCCAAGAAATCTTCTCGCGGCAATGACGGCAACGCCCGCCCAGGATAATAAAGCTCAGAACCGGGATATTATCATACCAAGCGATCATCTTCCGGCAATGCGGGCAATAGGAACGGCCAGATAGAGTTTCATCTTTATATAAGCGCCAAATCAGGCAATTCAGGAAACTACCGATAATTAGGCCGAAAAGGAAGATAAAAACATTGAGCGTGGCAATCATAGAAATTTGAAAAAAAAGTATATCTTAGAACGATAATAGCGGAGTTTCCGACGCCAAAACGGCAAAGGACTACCGCTACCAAGGTGGTTTATGGCTATTTCCTGGCAGATTTCCAGACGGTAGCCTGCCTGGCGGACACGACGGCACAGGTCCACGTCTTCGAAATACATGAAATAATTTTCATCCCAACCGCCGATTTTCTTAAACAGCGGCCGAGGAATCGCTAAGGCCGCACCACTCACCCAGCCCAAGCCGCCGGAACTATTCCGGCTATAAGCATAGGGCTGGTCTGTCCCGTCACGCAGTAAGCGGGGCGCGAGAATCCCGATCTTTTGATCGGCAGCGAAGCGACCAGCTAGAATCGGCAGGATATCGGACTTTAGAAGCGTATCGCTATTCAAGAAAAATAGGTAATCGCCATGGGCGACGGCGGCCCCTAGATTGTTGGCAACGGCAAAACCGCGATTCTTATCTGCTACGACGAACTTTATCCTGTTCCCATACTTCTCTCGCAGCTTCTCCCCGCTTCCGTCGCCGGAGTGGCTATCGACCAATATGACTTCGGGACGGCCGGCAGCAAGAAACCTGAAAATCGACTGCAGGCAGCGGTCAGTCAAATCGAAAGTCCGGTAATTGACGATGATGATCGAAAAGGTCTCAGTCATTGTTTTTCAATTTAAAGATATAATAATCGATTGCCGTCCGATAACTGGCCGCCCGACAACTGGCTTTCAACCCAGCCCAACCGGCGCGATAGGCGCTAGAAAATATGTTCTTTAAGAAAGTGACCGAAAAATCTGCCGGCAACAAGGCGAGCGGACATCTCAGCCGCCAACGAACTGCTAACGGCCAGCCAGGTGCTGAATAATTAAATTTAGCAATCTCCGAAAAAGGTTTCAGATAGGTCGCTGCCTGTAGCTCAGCCCAAGCTAGCTGTTTTTTCCTAAAAATCTGCTGGGAAAGATTATCATAGTCTGGCTGATGGTTGAGGATGAGAGCAGTTTTCTCGATTGGGCCAGCTAGGTTTAAGGAAAAATGCGGTACGCCTAAAAATGATAGACAGCTCTTGCGAAATAGCGCGACCTTAGACGGCCAATGGCTGGAAACAATCTTTTGGCCATCGAATAAGGGCCAAAGGAAGCTGAAACCGGCCTTAATTTTTTTTCCTGAGACCGGTTCGACGATAAGCCGCGGTAATTCTTTCTTTAGCTCGGGGGATAGGAATTCGTCCGCATCAATCCTCAATATCCAATCATTGACTGCTAAGGCTAGAGCCATAGGGAAATGGAATTCCATAGCGCCATAATATTCTGCTTCTACCACCCGGGCGCCGCCCAAAGCGGCGATTTCCAAAGAGCCATCTTGACAAGGGCCATCATGAACTACGATGATTTCCTGGACCACCCCGGCCAAACTACTAAGGCAGCGCGGTAGGAGTTTCGCTTCGTTTCGGACAATCAGGATGGCAGAAATACTCGGCTGGTCATTTTCCATATTCGTCTAACTTGGCCGGCAAAAGCCCGATGGGCGCTAATTGCCTGGCCATCTCATAATATTTTTCTGCCTCTATGCGCACCTCGGCTTCACCCCCTGCCCATGCGCTTTCTTGCTCAGCCGCTTGGTACAAAAGAGCGACTGCCAAGGGCCAATGGTAATCGACCGGATTGCGCTTCCAGCCGTACTGGTTGTACTCGATAGCCCCAGCTAGATCACCCCGCAGATAATAGGTGTCGGCAATCTTTTTCAATATCGTAAAATCCGACGGCCAAGATCGATAAGCAGCCTGATAATGTCTTTCTGCCCCGACAAAATCATTCCTTCGCTGGCAGACGTCTCCCAAATTCCTATTAATAAAGGCCAGATACTGGGCCGCAACCTGATAATGCCGATCATTCAGGCGCGAGTCGCTAAGGCGAGGTAAGTTTAAAATGGCTAGATAATAGCTAACAGCGGCTCCTTTGAGATCGCCGGTCCTTTCCAGGGCCTGGGCTTGCGCGATATAGGCTTTCGGCCAATGGGGAGTTAGCTTAGTTAGCCGGTCGAAACACTCTCCGGCCTTAACCGAGTTCCCTAAGCTTCCTTGGATCTCGCCCTGGGCTAATAAATCGCGGTAACCCTGATCATCAAGCCGGCTAGATAATTCTTTCAACTTGCCGGCCACTATCCCTTTGGCCGCTAGATCGCTGATATTAGGGTAGAAGTCGGATAGCTTTTCCGCCAAGAACCAATCATAATATTCTTGATTATTCGGCGTCGGACTTTCTGCCTCCAAATAATCGCTCAAGACCAGAGCCGACAGGTAATCACCCTCACCCAGGGAATAATAGAGCTTATCGAAATAATAATCGGCCCGCCAAGAACGGAATTGCCAGCTGATGAGATAGACGCAAAAAATGATGAGTAATAAGCCGAGGGTGGTTACGGCTGCCAACCCGCCTTTTGATCTACCAGAAGGAACACCCGGAGAAAATTGGATGATCCGGTCAGAAGAATGGTCAATGGCAACGAGTAGCGCCAAGAATGACCAAAAATATATCTCCCCAGCGCTGGTCGGGAAGCTGAAAAGAAGTGAAAGCAGATAAGCCGTAGCGCCGAAGACGAGTGCCTGATTCAAGATTGGTACAACCTTTCCCTGCCGGCGCCTCCAAGCCAGGGAGAAGAAAAAATAATAGAAGGACGAGAAAAGCGCTAAACCAATTAATCCGGTCGTCAGCAAGATATCAAGTACTAGATTATGGGCCTGGCCAGTAGAAGCGCCAGCATCGCCATAGACCCCCCAATCCGGCTCATAATACTGGATGAAGATTTCCGGGCCATTCTCTAGACCGTAGCCGGTTAAAGGTCTTTGGCTGATAGCATCGACCGCTGCCTGATAAAAATTAAGGCGTGCCGCTACGCTGCCGGACTGATAATCAAAAAGCGACTGGAAACGGCCGGGCGAAAAGGCTTCGAGTAGCAAGAAAAGCAGGGCGGCTACGGCCAAGCCGGCGATGATAATGGCCGCTTTCTTCCGCCTGCCCAATTCTGAGCGCCACAAGAATATTAGAAAAAACAAGGCAGCAGCTATTAGCAAGGCTAAGAGCGCACCGCGGCTAGCCGTGAAAATCAGGGCAGCCAGGGAAAATAGAGCGGCAAACGACCAAAAGAGTTTCTTTGGGAAAATCCGGGCTTGACTAATTAGATAGAAGTTTAGAGGGATAATCAACAGCAGGAAAGAGGCCAGGAAATTCGGCTGGCCAAAGCTGGATGTCACCCGCCCTCCTTCCCAAGCCTCGTCAGCCCAATGAATGAAATCTATTCCGAGGGCCTGGAGGCAACTATAGACCGAAACTATCAACCCACTTAGGGCGGCAGTAACTACTAGCCGATTAATCTTGGCGGATAAAACTGCCTCGCCATGACGGCGGTCAGAAGCTATTAGGTTGAAAGATAATAGGACGAGCCACAAGAAACAAAAAAAATAACTGAGCCAGCCGGCCTGCCAGTCATAAGAACCATAGAAACTGCGTACTGGGTCAATAGAAAAAATTAAAGATAAAGCCAGGCCAGCGATTAGCACCAAGGGCACCAACCAATATTTCCTAACTAGCCGTACCCATGGCTTCCGGGTTCCAGCGCCAAAATAGGCTGGCCAAAAGAAAACTAATTTTAGGCCAGTCAGGAGCAAGAGCAATAAAACCAAAACTCTGAACAGGCTTATCTTATTGAATTCAAAGATGTTATAGGTCGGGAAAAGGTAAGCAAACCAGATTGGCAGCAAAAAAATGACTGCCAGGCAAACTGCTTCTATCATTAAATCCAGGACCTCGGAGCCAGAGACGGCGGCGAAACGGCCATTCGATTTTAATCTCAATCCTCTTAGCATAATATCATTATAGCAAAATAAAAAAGAGCTTAAAACAGCTCTTTTTTATATTAAATTAGCCAATTTCTTTATTTGTTCCGCCTGGTTGCCTTGTCCCAAATAACTAAAGCCGGGCTAGCGATGAAGATCGAGCTATAAGTACCGATAAATATGCCGATGATAAGAGCGAGGGCAAAGTCTTTGATTGTCGTCCCGCCAAGGAATAAGACTGCCAATAGGGCTAATATGGCGGAGAAGGAGGTATTGATGGAGCGGGTTAGCGTCTGGTTGATGCTGCGATTAACCGTATTCTCGAAATCTTCCTGGCTTTTAGGCAAATTCTCGCGGATTCGGTCGAATACGATAATCGTATCGCTGACGCTGTAACCCAGGACTGTCAGGACGGCAGCGATGAAAGGCGTATTGACCTCTACGCCATAGAAATGGCCAAGAACGGAAAAGATGCCGAGGATGAAAAGGATGTCGTGGACAAGAGCGATGATAGCGGCTACGCCGTATTTCCAGGAAGCGACCGGCTTGGAAACTTTGCGGAAAGCGAAAGAGATATAGATGATAATCATGATGAAGACAATCGCCGTCGCATTGAAAGATTTGTTCTTGAGCTCCTGGCCGATAGAAGGACCGACCGCATCGAATTGCAATTCCTTGAAGGAAGCACCATCCTTAGTCTTAACAAGCTCTTGGAATTTTTTGGTTACCAACTGATGCGCTTCTTCTGTATTCTCTTGGAAACGTAGGATCGTCGAATCTTCCGTCGGCTGGATAACCAGATTATGGAGATTAGCATCCTTTAAGCTGTCCTGGATTTCAGTTATCGTTGGTTGGTAATTCTTAAACTCTACTTCCATCAAGCTGCCACCAGTGAAATCGATGCCGAACTTGAGCCCCCAAAAGGCTAGAGCAAGAATCGAAGCAACAACGGCTAAAGTCGAGATGGAGAGGAATATTTTCCTTTTTTGGGTTATCCGATAAATCATATTTTTATTATTATTCTCTTTATAATTGTTTATCTTCCTCTTTCTGCCGCCTAACACCTAGCAGCCAGGTCCTCTTCTCCAGCCAATCTCCTAGGATGATGACAAACAGAGTGTGGGTGATGACGATAGCGCTGAACAGGGAAACAGCGATACCAATAAAGAGCGTCGTGCCGAAGCCCTGGACCGTAGAAGTGCCAAAGAAAATCAGGATCAAACAAGTGATAATGGTCGAGACGTTGCCGTCGCGAATCGACGGCCAAGCGCGCTTAAAGCCGTTGTCAACCGCCTGGCTGACTGATTTTCCGGACCTCAGCTCCTCCCTAGTACGGGCAAAGATTAGGATATTAGCATCCACCGCCATGCCGACGGACAGGATGAAACCGGCGATTCCTGATAAAGAAAGCGTAATCGGCTTGATAGCATAAATAAAAAGCAAGATACCAATAACCGCGAACAGTAGAGCTAAAGTGCCGTTAAATATCTTAATCTCATTGAAAGTATAGAAAATCAAGCCGACCATAATAACAATCATTATGAGGGCGAGCCAGACCGGCAAAGCCTTAAAGATAGCCAGGACGGTCAAGCCATAAACGAGCAACGAGACAACCGATAATAAGCCGGGTAGACGGTAATATAGGATCATGAATAAAGAAACCAGCAGCAAACCGATGATACCGGCCTGCAAACTGTTGCTAATCGATTTCGAACCCAAACTAGCTTCGACCGTCTTCTGGGAAATCAGGGATATCGGTACGGGCAAAGCACCGGAATTCAGGCGTTTAACCAGGAGCTTAGCTTCTTCAACATTAAAACGACCGGAAATCACTGCCTTGCCGTCGGTTATTTTGTCATTAACCATCGGAACACTAATTGCATAACCATCCAGGAAGATAGCAACCGGTTTGCCGATATTACGACCGGTGATATCCGCAAAAAGCTGGCCGCCTTCCGAATCAAACTCTAAAGAGACCTCGGGAGAGCCGTCATTCTGGTTGAACTGCAAAGATGCTCGCTTGAGATTCTTGCCGGTCAGGTTGGTATTCTTCCAGGATTGCGTCAGGTTCAAATCGACAGTCGGAGTCGAGGAAGCATCTTGGGCTGGGATGACTATATTATTATCGGCCTGCTCCTTGAATTCCAAAATAGGAGTTTCGCCAATGATCTTAATCGCTTCATTGACATCCTTGACACCAGCTAATTCAGCGATAATCCGATAATCTCCGCCCGCGCTATGGTTAACCTGGACTAGCGGCTCGCTGACGCCAAAGGCGTTGACCCGGCGTTCGATGATATCACGTGCCGCTTCCAATGCGCCCGGCCGATCGGCTTCCGGGATATTGCTAACATCCGCCTTATAGGCCAAATGGGTGCCACCCTGAAGGTCTAGCCCCAAGCTAAACGGCAATTCCTTTACTAGCGGCAGAATAACGATACCCTTAGTCTTGGATTCCAGGCTCTTGGAAAAACGGTTATAAAAATTGCCACCCACGGAAAGCCCGACCATGACCGCAAAGACCACTATTACTCCTAAGATCCACCAGGCCTTAGCCCGGATTGAAAGCTTTGAGAATTTTTGCGTAAGAGACATAAATTTTGGTAGATAGGCTAAAAAATATTTATTTTATTTAAACATTAGTAAATCTTAGAACAACTAAAAATAAAAAGCAAGAGGCTATCTTTACAAAAAACACGATTTTATTTATAATATTCTTAGTTAAATTTAACTAATTTAAAGCGGTTTCGGGCCGCTTATTGAATCTAATATGCCTCTAATACCTACTGTCATCGAGAAGGAAGGCCAGACCGAACGCGCTTATGACATCTATTCCCGCCTCCTCAAGGACCGGATAGTCTTCCTGGGCGAGCCGATCGATGACCACACGGCCAATATCATCATCGCCCAGCTGCTATTCTTGGACGCGGAAAACAGCGACAAGGATATCAAGTTCTATATCAACTCCCCGGGCGGGTCAGTTTCGGCTGGGTTAGCGATTTACGACACCATGCAATATATAAAGTCTCCGGTCTCAACGATTTGCATCGGCTTAGCCGCTTCTATGGCCTCCGTCCTCCTGGCAGCCGGTGCTCCCGGCAAGCGTTTCGCTCTGCCAAATAGCGAAATCATGATCCATCAGATTATGGGCGGCGCTGAAGGCCAAGCCTCTGATATTAAGATCCGGGCCGAGCACATCCTGAAAATCAAGGATAAAATGAATAAGATCTTGGCCGCCCACACTGGCCAGAAGGTAGCGACAATCGAGAAAGACAGCGACCGGGATTATTTCATGAGCGCAGAAGAAGCCGAAGAATACGGGTTGATAGATAAAATCATTAAAAAATAAACCAATAACAATAAAACTCCCTTTATTGGGAGTTTTTTGTTTTTTTGACCTATCTACTACTGCTTGATAAAGAAGGAATTGATCATCAACCCGAAAATATTAGGATAAGCGACGCGATCATCAACGGCCGGGATATAAGAGATGACATAGATATTCTTACGGTCCTGGCCGGTCAGATAAAAATTCAACCCATCTTCGCCCATTACGCCCTCCCAGCCATCGGCGCTCTTGAGTTTATCATAAGTGACGACGATATCCGGGAAAGAAGTTTCATACCAACCCAGGATGCTCTGCTTATCAGCGTTGTCCTGGATGGAAATCTGGACCAAAGAGTTATCCGGCGCCGTAAATATCATGGTCGTTTCGTTATTTAGGGCTTTAACCGGCCAAGACTTGGGATAGAGGAGTTCATAGCCGTAAACCTTATCCTGATAACGCGCTAAATTCTCATTAGCTGATAACCGTCCCGAGCCGCTGGGATTATAATTGTTATTCACTTCCACCAAATCTTGGTAGCTGTTGCCGTTGGTATCTGTCGATGAAGCGTTGGTCCCTAAAGCCGTTTCTTCGTCATCGAAAAGACCGTCCCCGTCGGTATCAAGGAGTGGCGGTAGACTAGAAACGGAGCTAGTAGCCGAAGCCGAGGTGCCTGGGTTAAGGTCGATAATCTCAATTGGCACGGTTGAAGTGACAACCGATGTCGTGGTGGTTGGGACAATCCCCGACGTCGTCGCTGTCTTGGCCTGGCTAGGCGGCTGGTTAGAGCTAGCCAGGATATCCGGGGCACTAGTCTTAGCCGCCGGCTTAATAATGAAACGGTAGCTGATATAAACTAAAGAACTAATTACTACCAAACCTCCAATAATAATCAGCAGCCCGACCGCTTTAAAATTATTCTTGGCCGGAGCTACCATCCCTGATGAGCCGACTGGGGCTTTCACGGCCGCTGGGCCGGACGCCACAAAACGCGACTGGCTAGGCATATTATGGATTATAATCTCCTGGTCGACTTTGGCGGAATTATCCTGCTCTTTATTCTCCTTATTGTTCTTCAGTATATTGCGGCGCATAGCGTTAATTGAAAAGCAAGAAGGCAACCAAGGCAAACAAACAGAAAATCAATATGCCCAAAAGCAGCCATTTACGAAAATGGCTGGTAGAGGTCTGCGGCATGGTATGAAGGCTCAGTGACAGGCGCGGCAAGGATTTGGCATTAGGGAAAAGGTTCGGCCGCGGTCGGGCTTTATTGTTCTGCGGAGTATTGATCATAAGGGATATTTTTTAGCGGTTGCCGGATAATTTCCCTGCCCCATTCGGATTATAACCATTCTTGACTTCAGCGCCGTCTAGATAGCCGTCGCCGTCGGAATCGGAATTCAGAGGATTAGTCTGGTAAATCCGCACTTCCTCATAATCATTTAAGCCGTCATGGTCGGTATCAGAGACATTATAGTTCGTATGATATTCTTTTTGCTCCTCGCTATCGGTCAAACCGTCATTATCCGTATCGACGATCGGTTCGGTAGCAGTTGCTACGACTGTAGTCGTCGCTAAGGGGACATTAACGCCCGGTATCTCCGGAATCTGACTGGCTGGGCTAGTGGAAGAGGCGGAAAGGCTCGGCTGCTGTTCATTATCATTAGTTTTCACCTCCGGAGTAGCCGTTGCTTTGGGTTTAGCAACAATATCAGTATTAGTCGCTTTCTTGCCGTTTAGAACCTTGGTGTCAGTCGCAAAGTCGCTAGTGGCCTTGAAAAACCGTTCATAGACTAGATATCCGACTAGAACCAAAATAACTGCGCCAACAACGATCAGAGTAATTGTCAGCCATTTAGCGCCGCGTTTTTTCTCGGGCTCTTCTGCAACCAAGTTTTCAGCAGCGGTCAAGCCAACTTTCTTAGCTTCTATCTCCGACGGCGACGAGGGATTATCCTGGGACTTGTCTGTTTCGGCGAAAATATCGTCTACTGCCGGCCGGCCGGGCTTCTGATTATTCAGATCATTGAACATAGATTATGGATTATTAATATTTTAATTATAAACAATCTTCCTTATCCTGGCCAGACCGGGCTTATTTCTGACGCGGGCTAATTGTCTTCAATTGCGCTGCCGGATCAGTGATGATCTCGCTATCATTCTTAATAATCTTATAAACCGCGGCTTCGCCCTTATCACCCCTGGTCAGGACCTGGATCTTCAATTCGTCAGAAATTCCTAATTGCGCCTTCTCTTCTTGTCCCATAAACTGTGGTACATAAGGAGCGGCCGGTTGGTTAGGATTGCCCGGTTGATTATTATCGGTAACCGTCGTCTGGGAGAGCCGCCAAATGATCAAGATGGCGATAGTAATGATGAGGATGGCGGCGGAAATGATGATTATGGTCTTTTTATTTCTCATATTTTTCTCTAATCGAAAATATTTTCTGCAGTGCTAAACCTAAGCGATACAACATTGCTATTAATGGTTAATACACTGGCCATTGAAACAGATCTGACCTGGACAGCAATATTCAGCGCCGCATTGATTCGCAGGCTTATTATTACTGCAGAATTTATTAGACGCTGGACCACAACAAGTCTGATTCGTATTACAGCAGAGTCCGCCGCAGCAAGTTTCAGTCTCTGCCTTGCAACAAGTGTTGTTATTCGGATTCTGCGCCTGACAGACATCAAAATTAATGGGAGCGGAAGGTTCGCCGCAACGGCAAGTATTCCTGGCATAGCACAAACCTTCCAAGCAAACCTCCCCGGTTTGGCAAGCACAGCCGGTCGTCCCGCCGCAAACCTGACAACCGTTTGGCCCATTACAATTCGTCGTATCAGCTACGCATTCTCCGTTATTATTACAAATCGGGGTGCTGCCAGAACAAATACAATCATTGGGGCAACTCTGGCAATTCTCGCCGATATTGGCTTGGCAATTTCCGTTACCACAGGAATTTTGGGTCGTATCGCCCACACATTCCCCGCTGTCATTACAATCCTGCCCATCTGGGCACAGGCCGCAGGTGCCGCCACAGCCATCAGGGCCGCACTGCTTACCGTCGCAGTTAGAAGTACAGGTGACGTTAGTCTGAGCGCAATCGTTAGGGCAATTACCCTCCGTTTCGATCACTCCCTGACATATGGTGTCGCCGCAATATCCGCCGCCGCTTGAGACTGCCTTGAAAATACAATAATTATCAGAAACAATCGGATTCGGTGTGTCTACACCGGGTCCAGTAATGCAACCATATTGTACTTCCGGGCTGCTATCCGCTGGATTGTCAGTCACTCCGCTATTACCATCACAATCTTCATAACCGTCATTATAGATGCCGCCTCGCCCCTCGCCGTTAGGGGACTGCTTCTGACCGTCGCCACAAAAGTCACTTACCTTGAGAGTGAAACTGCGCGTCGTGGAAGCGCCGTATTCATTGGTAGCTTTGATGGAGATGGGAGTGCCGGTCGAAGAAGCCGTCGGAGTGCCTTTTAGATAGACATGACTAATCACTTCGCCGACCGCACCAGCCGCTCGAGGCTTATAGACGTCGGATAAAGAACGGAAGACGCCAGCCCAGAAAGAGAGGGAACGCAACGGCCGAGAATTCAAGGTTTGATTTGTGTTATTCGGATCCGTCTGGGTTTCGGAAATTTGGATGCTGAGTCCGGCCGGCAAGGTGCCGCTGGAATAGCTAAGCGTATGGCTGTCTTGCCCGGTCTGGCCTAAATAACAGGAATAATCTCTATTGAGCCGGGCGGAAGTCGGGCAATTGAAATCAAGCTGGGGATTTTCCGGCCGCAAACGGATCCTGAATTTTTTAGTAGAAGAAGAATTGAAGCTATCGGTCACCTTGATGTTATAGATGAAATCCGTATCCGAAGGGAATTTATGACTAGCCGGACTGGTCGGGATTGTCCCCTGAAAATTGACCTGATAGCGGTTAATGCCGATTGAACTGAAAGTCTTCGTTAGAAAAGAACCGGCCAAAAGATCAAACGGGCCGCTGATCTGAGTCAGGGAATAGGCGGCGCTGGGATTACTTATGTTCTTCCCGGAAAAATTGAAGCTGTAGCCGAAAGGGGTGCCTGGATTAAGTATATATTCGCCGTCTGCAGCCTCGATAAAGAGAGTCGAATTAGTTATTTGGATAGGAGTCGAGGTTGTCAAAACCCCGCCCTGTCCGTCAGAGACGGTCAAGGTGGCGTTATAGGTCCCAGCTGGACCGGCTTTCTGGGCATAGATCTTCTTCTGATTCTGGCTATTGGTGTCTTTGAGCGTCGGCGGCCGGTTATTAGCATTATTATTCTTCCAACCAGTCCAATTAGTCCCATTGGTATTCAAACTCCAAGTTAGGGTATTGCCTTCTTGATCAACGACTTTCACGAAACCGTTGAATTCCTGGCCAGCTTCTCCGGTCAATGACTTATCCACGAGGATTGGCGCCGTATTCGAAGCTTGGCCGCTAAAAATGATTCCGGTCGCTGTCACGCAATTGGAACTATTCGGGTCATCTTGGTCAAAATGGTAATCCAGCGAAGATTCCCGGCTTTCCATCACTGCACATAAACTATAATTTGAACCGTTTGTGTCAGTCTTATAGACCATGGCATAGCTACCGAACGGCAACATCAAGTAGCCCGGTGTCGGATCATAGACGAAACGCTTAGCTTCTTTATTCCAGCAAGTCTTGAAATCATAGCCCGCGCAATAGCCCAGGCGATTTATCGGATCAGAGAAACTCTTAGCAACCGCCAAGTCGGATAATAGATTGTCCGTCCAGCTTGGCCAAACGGAAACCGTATGGTTAGCCAGATAAGAACCAGCTGCCAGCAAGGGGTAGCGACCATTAGCACTCTTGAACGAGAAAAGAGCTTCCTTAAGTTCGGCCAACTTGCCAAGCCGCTTCAGATCGCGAGTAATCTTGGCTTTCACGCTATTACAAAAGAAATTATTCGGGCAGTCGGAATCCGTCAAACAATTCTTCGGATTCTTCAAGAGGCAGGAGCTGGAAGCGACCGTTGACGTAGCACAAACCTGACCGCTGCCGCAATCGGAATCGCTATTGCAACTTACAGAGGAGATGGCGCAAGTCGGAGACGGGTTGGTATTTTCTCGGAGATTAGTATTGAACTTCCAATGGGAAACGAGTTGGCCGAGGATATCGGCTGTCTTAGCAGCTGAATCCTGGTTATATGATATCAGATAGATATTGGTATATATCTTATCGTCTTCAGGGTCGACGTTAGCGGCATTAACATAGACTGTCCGGCCATCCCGAACCGCCTCATAGCCATCGACGGTGAGGGTCTGCGGCGAACCAATAAATCCTTGACTCTCATACCAACGATGAATGCTGTAATGGTTGGGGTTAGGTAGGACCCGGACGCCGATAGCGTCATTTGCCGTTTCGGCCCGGGTGACGGAAAAGCCGATAACTATAAAAAATACAACCAATATGCATGAGATTGAGACCAAAAACTGTTTATTTTTTTTCATATTTATTAGCATTGGGGATTCGGTCATTGCTTGGGATAGGACTCTCGTTTTTATTAGCATTGGGGATTCGGTAATTGCTTGGGATATTGATGATTATCTCGCCACTCTTAGGGCTCTCGTTAGCAGAGGCATCGAGAGCGGTCAGGGAGAAATAGTTATTGCCAAACGGCAACTCATCAAATCCTAGGGTCAGGCTGGTTCCTTGGCTAGTCGAATCGAACGACTGACCGTATTGCTTAGAGTTGATACCGTGATACAGACGATAGAATATGGTGTCGTCGGAATTAGCATCCCAGCTGAACTCGACGGTCGAGGAAGCGATAATCTGTGCCTCGATGCCGGTCGGAGTGGCCGGCGAGGTCTTATCGGTCGGCTTAGCCGTTTTTTCGTTTGACAGCTGGCTTTCCGTCTTATTAATAGAGACTACCGACACCTTGAAGATATAGGAAATATTGTTAGTCAAATTGTTAATTGTCGTCTGACAATCATAGACGTTTCCCGTTAGGCTGCAGGCGTCAGCCGGAGTGACTTCCTTGACCGACATCGTGCCTTGACCGGACTTCAGATAGTAAACCCTATAACTCCCGACTTGGTCGGAATTGGAACGCCAGTTGACTTGGACTTCGCCGCTAGTCTGTCGATCGGTCGCCGCCGTAATCTCTCCGCCCGGTAAGACAGCCTCCCGGAAAAAATATGCCTCCTTCAGGACGCTCCAAAGACAGAGGCCATCCGGGTTGCCATTACCATCTTTATCCGGCCCGCAAAGGCTGTTTAAGGTAGAGCATGGAGTTTTATCAGCACTGCAAATTAATGAGCTACTCTGCCCCCTGATGACCGCTGAATTTATTATCGCTGGTAGATCGTCTAGGGTATTAGCATTGCCATAGTCACGGCAATAGTAGAACTTGTAATTATAATTCGCACAGGGGTCGCCACCAACGCCTTGGCAGGTATCTTTCCAGGGCGACCAAGCTCCGTTGCTGGCTACCGGCGGCCAAGGATTATTGCAGATGAAGACAAAGAGATCGGAAACGGCTGGCAAATCGTTACCAGTCGAATAGACATTGCAGCAGTTGTTGGAGCAGTTATTGGCGTCACAGACGCAATTCACGCTGCTATCGCAGGAAGTCAGGAAACGCCCCATATCGACAGTCGCTGTTAATTTGGTTTCACTATCGGTTACTCCGTTCTGGGCGGTAGCGAAGGTGCGATTCGGCCCCAAACCGTTAATAGACCCGATAGAGACGATGCTGGGGTCGTTCACTTGCCAATCCCAATCCCAATAATACCCGGTAACCGGCCGGAGGGCCTGGCCATCGGCGCTATAGGCCCAAACGGAGAAAACCTTATCCTTATCAGCTTTCGTATCAAAAGTCTTGTTATTCACATCCGTATCGTTTTCGTCCAGGGAATTATCCGTTGTCTTGAAGAGATAGGAATCGGGGTTGGTGGCCACATGGTCTATAGCGCAGACTCCGCCATTCGGGCCTTGGTCCGACAAGGTAGTAAATTTAATAATCTGGGAATTTTGATAAGATCGGTTATTGAACTTTATCATGCTTCCCGAGACATAAGAATTAATGGTTTTGTCAAAATAGCCCTTACCATTAAAGCCGATACCAGCCAAACTCAAGATGCCAGACTGGCTATTTAGGTTCTCGTCGCCAAGAACAATCATGTAATAATTAGTAGCCGGGGATAATAATTTAATAGGCGCGAATATCAATTTAGTAAAACTACCGTTTTCTTCCCCGCTAATTGACCCAGGGATAGCGCAATATAACTTTTTCGGATCAGTTATCTTCGCGACCGCTCGATCAGAAAAAATTGTAGTCAATCCGCGCCAGATTGTCTTTATTTTCTGGCTAAGGCGGGCCAATACCCCTCGATCCTGGGCTGCTAATAATTCCTGCAGTGCCCCGCTATCCGTGATAAAGGTACCGGCCGGGCAGACGCCGTTGCCATAATCGCGTTCTTCCAGTAACAAGGCATTACTAATGAGGCTAGTGACATCCATATTCTGGGTAAAGCTGACCTGGATAACCGCATTACGGCAGACATCCTCGGCTAAATGGGCGGGTGAAGTCGAAGCAATCTCTGGCCGCGCCTGGCAACAGGTATCCGTTCCGCAACCGATGGTTTTTGGATGCCCACAATCTCTATCTTTCTCACAACCGCAGCACAACCCGCGGCCAGCGCCGCTGCAATTACCTCGATCCGCCTGGCAATACAAAGTCGGCGTTTCCTGCGTGAAACAAGAATCCGGTTTCTGGCCTGGCTGGCAACAGCATGCTCCGCAATCTGGGTAAAAACCTAACGTGCCCGTAGCAGTCAAGCAGCTGAACTTCCCCAGGTTGCAAACACTAAGATTACAGCTGGAAGTAGCTGTCCTACTGCTGCAATCCAGGCCGGCGCCGCCTTCTTCATTCGCACAACGGAAGGCACAGGTCGAAGTACTAATAAAGCGGCCGGTCGTCGTCGCGTTTAAATCACACAATTTAGGATCATCTTCACGGCAATCGTAATAAGCGCAATAGCCGGCGTTCGATCCGTTTTCAATCTTAGCACCGCTCTTACAAGTGTTGGTATTCTTGTCGAAACAGCAGACAGTTTCTGCCGAACAAGCGGTCTGGTTGCCATTGAAAGTAGAACAATAATCACCACCCGGGTTATTGGCGCAACCGGTCGTGCATTCGTCTATACCACCATATAACCCTAACTTCAAGGGGGTAGAGGTAGCGCATAGTGTCAAATCAGCGCCCTGGCAGTCATAATAAGCACAGTAGCCATAATCAGTGGAGTTATTTTGGTTATTGCTGACTAGGCGGCCATCGCCGCCGCGACAGATATCGTCAGTAGTAGTAGCGGTATGTTTGGCGTCGATGCAGCAGACTGAACTATGGCCGGCACAATTGTCAAAACTAGTCAGATTAGAACAATCCGTGCAAATCCCTTCAGGATGAGCATCGCTGATATCGCAATATTTACCACTATGACCGGTGCAGTTACAGGCGGCATCATGCGCTTCTTGACTAGTTCCCACCAAACCACAGCCGGAACAATTGCCATAAGTATTGCTGGAATTAGAATAGCCAGCCGGGCAAGTCGTAACCGGGATGGAAGGATATTTGATAATAACTATCCCTGGTTGTGCTCCGTTACCAGTCTTTTCGGTCTGGCCGCTCGCGCCACCGCCCGGATTATTATAGCCCGCGCCGCCGCTGCCAGGAATAACAGAAGAGTTTCCTCCTCCGCCGCCGCCATAAGCAATGCTAGTACCAGTAATATCAGAATAAGTTCCATCGCCGCCGTTACCCCCTCTATCGTTGCTCCGGGCATCAAAGCCTTTCTGGCTATCTCCGCCACCGCCGCCGGAGGCAAAACCATTATTTTTATACCTTATGCCGCCAGCTTTACCTGAACCACTCATGCCGCCAGTGCCCGGTGAGACCGCCTTTTTGCCTCCAAAGGCAGTAACCGATTGGAATGAAGAATTGCGGCCGTCAGTATTAAAAGGCCAAATTTTACTTTTGCTTACACCACCACTACCGACGACAACCGGAATGTTGCCAACCTGGATCGTCATTGATTTCTCTATTACTTCGCCGCCGCCACCGCCCGCATCATAGACTCCGTTGGATTCTCTGCCGCCCGCGCCGCCACCGCCCGCGCCGCCACCGCCGCCGACCACCAAGACATCCGCATTTACCGGGGCAGTCACCTTCAACACGCCGGAATTTCGGAAAGTATGTATGCAATTACCACCAATTTCAGCTACAATCCCGCCCGTTGCCGAGCAGCTGGGATTGATGCAATTCCCCGCGCCATCGCAGCAAATGCCAACGCTACCATTGCTTCCGGCCAAGTCCGAACCGCAACGCCCGGTGCATTTCAAGCCGGCGCAACAATCTTCTTGATCATGGCCAATACGGCAACAGCAGTCGCAAGATGGTTCAACCTCGACGATACATTTATCACCAACGCATTTGGCGCCAGTCTGCGCACAAAGCTTATCGGACACGCAGTAGCCAAGAGAATTAATCTCTGCACAGGTAAAATCGCCAGAACATATATCGCAGTGGGAATTATTTTCGACACAACGGTCATTAGGCATCCTAGTCCAGCCAGTCGGACAGGATCCATTAATCGTTATCTCCCACTGACTATTACTATTGCAAACTTTCTGGACTGAATATTCCCCGAGGTTGATTGTCTCGGGCAAATCGCAGTTACCGTTCACACATTTATCAATCGCCTGGTTATAGGTGCAGGACGAAATTGTACAACCCGGGACTGTCTGACAGGTAGAATCGCAATTTCCGACTATTTTATCGTACTTCTGAGAAGCCGAAGAGCAGGCACCAGGGCTATTGGGGCATAGCGCGCCCTGATAGCAGGAACCGAGATATTTAGACATGCCGGCGCAGCTTAAAAAATTGGTGCTCGTGCCGAAGCCGGTGCTGAAACTCCATTCAAAGACCGAGGTCGGCACGTCGATGAAGCAATCTTCTAGGGTGTCGACGCAACGGCCGTGTTTATAGGTAGCAGCCGGGCAGCAGACTTGCGTACCGCAATCAGCATCGGCCGTACAGCTGCCGACTTCGAAATTTAATTCATTGCCCCATTCATTATCTTTTACCACTCGGACCGGACCGGAGATTGCTCCGGCCGGCACAACCGTCTTAGTTTGGTCAGCTCGGCCATCCTTAGCAATCGTCCCGGTTGCCGACTGTTCATAATTAAATTTGATTAAGCCTTCTTCTCCGACCTTACCGAAATATTCCCCCCAAAGAGTAACCGGGGTCGCAATCGGACCACGGACGGGATTAATCTTGCAGAGACTAGTCTTCAAGGCCAGGTTCTTATCGGCCTGAAAAGTATTAGGATTCAGCTTCTGCGTATCGATCGCGACCGGCCCCAAGTTGATCTTAATCACATACTTCCCGTCGGCCAAGCCGGCCGGGACCTTGACAACAATCTGATTGTTCTTCCAGACTGAATTCAAACAAATTTCCGGAAAATCATAAGCGGCTTCTGTGTCGCCGAAGTAGACATGAGAAGAGCCGCGCGTATTGCCGAAACCGTTGCCCGTGATAGTCACATATTGGCCGGCACTTCCTTTGGTCGGGCTGAATGAGAAGATATATGGGCTTTCGCCCGGTTCCTGATCTTTGGTGAATTTCAAATAATTACTTTTTTCTTTATTGCCGCTGATATTATTAACGACAAAGCTACTGGAATCTCCGGACTTGATATTAGGCGTAGTCGAAGTGCCAGACAAGCCGGAGGGAGTATTAAATTGCGAATCCAGGCCGCGAACGTTGCTCTCATAATTCCCAAAGTAAGCGTCGCTCGAATAAAGATTAACGCCCTGATAGCCGATTTCGGAGTTTAGAACCCCTCGGTTCGGGTCGATATAACATAAGCCGGGGCGTACGATGGAGTTTGCCTCAAAATCATCAATCTTCGGGCCATAATCATCATCGGTCTGATCGCTCAGGTTATCTTTATTGACCACTTTCAACGGCCCGGTCGTTATATCGCTCGGGACAGCGATGACAATCTGAGTATTGGTCCAGGAGCTAATACAGGCCGGGTTCAGTTCCTTAGGGTCTCTTCCTAATTGGGAATTGCTGCCCGAGCCGACAAACACCACTTGACTGCTGGTTGGCGAATATTCTCCAAAATTCTTACCGAAAATCGTAATTAGATTATCCGTCGCACCATTAGGCGCAGAAAAATTACAGGCCGTCTGGCAGTCGCTATCCTTAGTACAAGATTTATCCGTATTTTCCTGGCAAAAGCCGCCGACCGGGCTGACTTCCGTAATAACCGGCAAACCGAAACAAGTACAAGTACCAGAATCACAGGTCAAGTATTTAGCGCAGCGGCTGTCATCCGGTTCACAAGTCTCGCTAGAAGAACTACATGGATCGCCGATTTCGCCTAGTGGTTTGCAACCGCAGTCTTCCCTGTCACAATAATCAGTATCGTCGCACATCTGCAGCACGGCTTGGCAACCAGACAATTCGTTACCATCGCAACTAGTCTGGCCACAATTGGTGCAGCCGCCGCAATCCGAACCTTCGCAAGAACCCCAGGAACCGCCTAAGCAAGTCATGACACCATAACAACCGCAAGATTTAGTCTCACCGTCGATGCAGCCATTGCCGCCATTTATCGCGTTCCCTAATTTATCAAAGATGAAGATGGTAATCGCCCAAGCCGACAGAATAATTACTAAGCCAATAACACCGTTCCTGAGTTGCATCTTAGCCTTAGCTATCTTATCCTCATCGCCGCCGGAAAGCATCCATGAATATCCACTCCAGAGGATGATTACTATAGCAACCAAGCCCAAGACTCCGAGAAAGACATTGATTATCCGTCCGACTACGGTCCGAACATCGGTCGTCGTTAGAGAATTAGCCAGGCCGTTATTCACTGCTTCGGTTCCAAAATCCTGGGCTAAGGCTAAGCGCGCCAAAAACAGGCCGCCGAGAAGGAGGCTAAAAACAACCAAGTACTTGATGATTCTTTTGGACACAAAAAATCAAGATTAATTATTTGCAATTACCATCCGCCCCTAAAGTGCTGGTAGCTGTGCCAAAACAGCAGGACGGATTATCGGCTGTCGCCGCGCAATTAGGCGCTACGCTCGGCTTATAGCAATTCTGATAGATATCCTTGACCCCAGAACCAACCTGGGCCTTATAGGTGACAGATTGGGAAAAATTACTATGAAATATCCGGGTAATCGTCGTATCTGGTTCGCCATCCAGGGGAGACGAATCTAGGTTCTCACTCAGGATCCAATATCCTAATGGCGACGGGGAAGCGCTGCGCAAGTTGACTAGCTTATGCTCGAAAGTGCTGGTTCCGCTCTGGACCAAGGTACTGCCAGTCCTAAGGGTACTATTCATCATCAAGGCGTTGAAATTAATCTGAACCTCATCCGCCAAAGCAACTTCTGTCTGACCCTGGGAAATATTGACAAAGGTGATTTGCGGCGGATCGATAGCAATCTTATCATTTATATAGAAAGACCATTTATACTTATCTTTCTTATCTATATTCTGTGTCGGCGGCAGGTTATCGTTATAGAAATCTATCGGCCCGTCGGCGTAGATATCTCGATCACCATCCAGAGAGTTAATAGCGGCATCGACGATACCGTCCAAGTTGGTCAGGTTAGCCGTCGGGTAATTCTTATTCTGCTCGTTCTGGCAAGTCTTATGCTCCAAAGGCGAAGAAGAGCAGGTCCGGAAAGGATTATAAGAAATACAGTCGTTATCAGTATCACAGGTTTTTAAATCCGCTGCCACCAGTTCGACTGACAAATGGCTATTAGCCGGCAAGCAGTAAATTTTTTCACCGCAGCCGTTCATGCCGCATTCCTGGTCAGAAATGAATTCGACCGTCTTGTAACCGTTAGAAATCATGAACTTCCCGCCTAAGTAATTACCGACGCAAGCATTGCTCTGACATTTGTACGAACGACAATCTTCGTTTTCATTACAATAGGTGCTAGCCGGGGAGCTGGAGGCATCGGCATTAACGACCTGAATATAGCTCGCTACTTCGCTAGCTAGGCCGGAAACGGTTACCGGATTAATCGCTTCATTAAAATTAATCTGAATAACGGAATTCATCGGCCGATCCTTCCTATCCTTAACTTGACTGCTTTCCTGACGATTTACCCCACCAGAAAACGGTTTGATTGCCAAGGCTTGGTTGTTGTTAGTTGCGAGGACGATATTATTACCTGTTTCCCCAGCAACTTTAGCAGTCAAAAACACTGAGTTATTCTTGCGATCGACGTCTATCTGTTCATGGCCGCTCAATTTCGCTTCGATATTGGCCGCTTGGATGTTACTGTCGCATGCCCCAGACGGAACGGCGATATTATTGTTAGCTGAAGAAGTGGCGAAGGTATAGATCACCGACCCAATTGTTAGGGTATCAGCTAGCTGTTCTGGCTTCAGAGCGATTGTCCATAGGCTCCCAACTTGATGATCAGTTGCCTTGAAGGTGAAATAGCCGGTGAAAACAGCAACACCGTTGCTGTCAAAGTCGGCTATACCCAACAAAGCATCATTGCCATCGAATAATTGGGCCTTATCAGTCGCCGGGACAGCGACTTTGAACTTATTTATCGTTCCATAGTAGCTAAGGGTTATTTCTGGTCCGGCAGGAACGATAGAGACGACTTCAGCCGGCGAATAGGTCTGAGGACAAGAATTGACAGTAATCGTTCCCTTAGCCGCAATCGCCGATGTCACTTCTCTGTAGACATCTTTTTCGTTGTCAGGCGTCGGAAAGATCTGCCCGGCTACAGTCTGCGGCGGCGCTAAATCGAAACTAGTATTAACCAAGAATTTCCATTCTACATAGTTGTTATTGCAGGTAGCAAACATGGAAGTGCCGTCCAATTTCTTGAGCTGGTTAGTAAAACGGACGGAATACCAGGTATTTTCAACTTGGGAACCGAGGGGATCGACCGGCGTCAGGACTAGAGTTTTGCCACCACCCGCCACGTTCACCAAAATATTGGTAATATTAGAATTAGGGTCAGGGCAACTGCCGTTCTTACAGGCGTCGCCTAGTTCTGTCTTATAAATCCTGATTGCCATAGGATTCACCTTATTGCAAGCCGTCTGGTTGCAGCCGCAGGCTTCGCCTTGATCGTCGACGCAAGCCGATTCTAAATCTATCTGCTCCTTGAAAGTTACCATTATCGAAGTGTTGCGCGGGACGTCCTTCTGGTTATCAGTCGGGTAATAGTCGTCAATCGTACAGGCGCCAATCGCCCCAGTCCCAGCATTGGTGAAACCGCCGCCGCCAAAATTTCCGCCATTACCATTAATGGCGCCGGCCAACTTGGTTAGCAAGAAAGTGACTATCGCCCAAGAACAGACGATGATAAGTAGACCGATAGCCGCATTCTTTAGGATATTTCTAGCCCGACCGATCTTTTCTTCGTCGCCACCGGAAGTCATCCACACGAATCCGGCATAAATTACTAGGATGACAGCAATCGCTCCTAATAATGACAAAACGATCTGGATAATCCGGCCGATTATGATACGCGGGTCGGTAGAGGTCAAAGAATTAGCTAGACCATTGCTGACCTCCTCTAAACCAAAATTGGCCTGGGCTAAAGCAAAATCAGCCACTCCGAACATTATCAAGAGGCTGAAAACTAGGATGATTAATTTAACTTTTTTAGACATTAGGGCGGAATAAAAAAGTTTTTAAATTATGCCAATTGTGCTATAATTTAGGATGATTTTATTATAACATAAAAACCGAAAAAGAAAAACGGCCCATATGACGATCGACCGGATTATAAAAAAATTCGAGGAAAACCATCCGGAAGCCAAGACGGAAATCTTGGAAAAGGCTTTTAAATTTGCCGAAGAAGCCCATGCCGGACAGGTACGGCGGAACGGCGACCCCTATATCCAGCACCCACTGCATACTGCCTATCTACTGTCAGAAATAAAGGCCGATTTAGCGACTGTCGCCGCCGGCTTGCTGCATGATGTCCCAGAGGATACCGAAAAAAACCTTAACGACATCAAGCAGGAATTCGGACCAGAAATAGCTTCCCTGGTAAAGGGCGTGACTAAGCTGGGAAAGCTGAAATATCGCGGCATCGAACGCTACCGCGAGAACCTGAAGAAGATGTTTTTGGCCATGACTAACGATCTGCGCGTGATATTCATAAAATTTTGCGACCGTTTGCATAATCTACGCACTTTGGAGAACCTGCCGCCGGAAAAGCAAAAAAGGGTGGCCCGGGAAACCCTGGAAATCTATGCCCCGATTGCCGGCATGCTCGGCATTGCCCGCCTGAAATGGCAGATGGAGGATATCTGCTTTAAATTCCTCTACCCGGAAAAATTCCATGATCTGGAATACAAATATGAAGTCGAAAAGAAGGTAGAACGAAACCGCTTTTTCCAAAAAGTGAAGAGTATCCTTACCCCCAAGCTGGAAGCGGCCGGAGTCGATTATGACATTGAGGTCCGTTTCAAGCATCTCTACAGCATTTATTTAAAAATGCACGAAAAAGACCGCAAATTCGACGAGATTTACGACGTTTTCGCCCTGAGGATAATAGTACCGACTATTGACGATTGCTATAAGGTGTTAGGTATCATCCATACTCTCTGGAGGCCAAAGCCGAACCGCTTCAAGGATTATATTGCTGTCCCTAAACCCAACGGCTACCGTTCTCTGCACACTACTATCTTCGGGCCGGAAGGCAAGATGACCGAATTCCAGATCCGGACCAAAGAGATGCACGAGGAATCAATCTACGGTCTGGCCGCCCACTGGTATTACAAATCCCAACGAGGGACTAATTACCAGACACCCTCCTGGGTCAAAGAGATAATTAATATCCAAAAGGAGATAACCAACACGACGGAATTCGTTAAGAATATCAAGCTAGATATTTTCCGCGATCGGATTTTCGTCTTCTCTCCCCGCGGCGATGTCTTTGAGCTGCCAGAAAAAGCAACGCCAATCGATTTCGCCTATGCCGTCCATAGCAGTGTCGGCAACAAAGCGGCTGGCGTCTTAGTCAATGACAAGCACGGCCGCTTAGACCAGGAGCTCAAAAATGGCGACCTAGTAGAAATTATAATCGAGAAGAACCGCCAATACCCCAGCAAAGACTGGCTAAAATTCGTCAAAACAAAAAAGGCGCGTGACCGAATCCGGCAATATGCCAGGAAATCCGCGCTGGAAAATATCAAACGGCTCATACCGGGAATGAAATGATCAGGTTATTCACATAAAAATACTCTCTCCGATTTTTCGGAGAGAGTATTTTTATCTGTGGACTTAAGATTTTACGGCCGCATATTGCTTTCCGGCAATTTGCCGATTCGGCGCAGGTATTCGTTCTTCTTGCGTAATGCCAAGCTGGTCAAAGCATATTTTTTCTGGAGCCGCTTGGTTTTTTTAGGTTCCAGATGTTGCTTAGACCGGGCTTTATCAAGACGCTTGCTGTTTTTCAGACCCTTCTTGAACTTCCGTAAGAAGCTTTCGAAGCTCTCACCGGGCCTTCTTTTAAAATCCGCCATACAATCCACCTTCCTTTCTATTATTAACTCTTTTCTCTATTAGCTTATCTTTCCTAGCCAGACGATCCTTAATCTTCTTATAAACTACAGTTTCTTGGGCACCGGAATCCATATCGCGCATCAGGATTGTGCCGTCCATAATCTCTTTTTTCCCTAATATTAAGCTAGTTTTAACCTTCATAGCTACTGCCTCTTCCAACTGCGTCTTCAAGCTGTCGCAAGAGAAGGATTGCCGGACATTAAAGCCAGCTCGGCGCAGGTCTTCAAATAACTGTAAAGCTCGCAATTTGGCCTGTTCTCCTAATTGGGCAATGAATACTATATCCTCTTCTTGGGGTTTTGCCAAGAGGTGCTTATCCTTAAGCCTGGCCATCGCCCTTTCGATGCCCATCGCTAGGCCAATGGCCGGAGTCGGCTGGCCACCAAAATTTTCAACCAATTTATCATATCTTCCGCCTCCGCCGAGAGCCATCTTACCGATAACCGAGCCGTCATCATTGACCGGCCAAAATTCGAAAACCGTATCATTATAATAACTAAGGCCGCGGACTAAATACGGATTAAAGTTATAATTGATATCCAGCTCATCCAGAAACTCCAAGACTTTAGCGAAATATTCCCGGCTTTCATCAGAAAGATAGTCAGCAATCTGCGGCGCTTCCTCGCGCAGCTTAACGCAGCCCTCCTCCTTACAATCCAGGAGACTCAGGCAGTTCTTCCCCAGGTTCTTCTTGCAATGATGGCAAAGCTTAGAACGCCGGCCGCGCTCGCGATAGAAAGCGAGCAACTTATTGCAATATTCCCGACGGCAATCGGCATCGCCCAAGCTATTAATCTGTACCTGTGACTTGATTTGGAGCTCTTCTAAGAAATTATGGGCGATCGTGATAAGGAGAGCTTCAGCCATCGGCTTCTTCTCGCCGATGATTTCCAAATTAAACTGGGTCGATTCGCGATAACGGCCGGTCTGCAGCTTCTCTCGGCGGAAAATCGGGCCTAAAGAAAAAAGGCGCGCCGGTTTCATAGTTTCCCCTAAATTATTTTCCAAATAAGCCCGGATAATGCCCTGGGTAATTTCTGGGCGGAGCGTTATCTTCTCGCTCTTATCGCCTTCGACGAAATAGAATTCCTTATCGAAATTGCGACGGGTCGATTTTTTATAGAGATCGAAGCTTTCCAGAGTCGGAGTCTTTACCGCCGTAAAACTGTAGAGCTTGGCTAATTCCAAGGCTTTGGTCACAGCCAAGTCATAGGCCAGGTATTCCGAACCGACCATATCCTTCATGCCGATAAGGCGCGGCAGCGCTGCCTGGCTGCGATATTCCGGTTTTTTAGGCGCCGTCTCTGATATTACCTTTTTACGTCGAGGCATAAGTAAAAGATTGATTGCTTAATTAGTTTTATATTGCGGCCAATAATTGCCGTCGAAATAAGTTATCTCGTCGAGCGGCCAGCCGCGGAATAGTATTTTACCGATGATGAAACTTTTGTTAACTGGGCCAAAGAAACGCGAATCGCGCGAATTGCTCCGATTATCCCCCAAGACGTAATATTCATCTGGCCCCACAACCATCCGCTGGTCGCTCGGGCTTTCGGTCTTCAGACTAGAGGGCAGATAATCTTCTTCAAGCACGAATCCATCCGGCTGTTCAGCATTGAAAATTGTGACTTCGCCATCTTTAACCTGCACCTCTTCGCCCGGCAAGCCGATTACCCGCTTGATGAAATATTCCTGTGGATTGCGCGGGTAGCGGAAGACGACGACTTGACCGCGCTGCGGCGCGTTAAAGCGGTACGAGATCTCGTCGATGATCAGATACTCCCTGTTATGGAAATTCGGCTCCATAGAAGCCCCCTGGACATAGAATGGCTGGATCAGATAATAGCGGACCGGAATTATGATTGCCGCCGAGATGGCTAATACTTTTACTATTTCCCAAACAAAAAGGAGAAACTTGCGCATATTAGATAAAAATTGAGATTAATTAGCTATTACTATATCAGGAAATAAGAAAAAAATCAAATATTATTTTTCAGCTTATATCTAGTGAATAAACATGGCGTCGCCATAGCTGAAAAAGCGATATTCCTGCCTTATCGCCTCCTTATACGTTCGAGCGATGGCTTTCTTGCCGGCCAAGGCGCTCACTAGCATCAGGAGGGTCGATTCAGGCAGATGAAAATTAGTTACGAGAGCGTCTACGACCTTAAACCTATAACCAGGATAGATGAAAATATCCGTCCAAAAAGATTGGCTCTTTACGCTAATCGTCCCTGGGTTAGACCAGTCCAATGACTCTAACGTCCGGCAACTAGTCGTACCGACAGCGATAACCCGGCTACCGGTTCGCTTGGCTTTCAGGATTTCCCTAATGACCGTTGCGCTGACAGATGCTAATTCGCTATGCATCTTATGGTTCCGGATATCTTCTGTCTTGACCGGTGCGAAAGTCCCTAAGCCGACATGGAGAGTAACATATCTTATGCTTACGCCTTTCAATTTTATTTTCTTCAATAAATTATTAGTGAAATGCAGGCCGGCTGTCGGGGCGGCCACCGAACCGACACGGTGCGGATCAGCAAAGACTGTCTGATAGTTATCCTTATCGCTACCCACTTTCTTCTTCCGTTTTATATACGGCGGTAGAGGCACCTGCCCGATACGATCTACGATCTGCCAAAAACGCTGGCCGGAAAGGTTGAAACGGATACGCCAGGTTCCATCCTGATTATTCTCGACTAACACTGCCGACAAAGATCTAGGGAAGTCGATTTTCATTCCCGGTTTGGCTCGGCCTTTCACCAAACATTCCCATTCTCCGCGGCCAAGATGACGATGTAGAAAAATTTCCCGCTCACCACCGCTATCTGATCGCCGACCGATGAGGCGAGCCGGAAAAACCTTAGAGTTATTAAGTATCAAGAGGTCCCCTGACTTCAGGTAATCCAACAGTTCATAGAAATGGCGATGTTCCATCTTCCCCGTCTTCCGATCAAGCAATAAAAGCCGCGAGTGGTCTCGCGGTCGGAGTGGCTTTTGAGCGATCAGCTCCGGGGGGAGATGATAGAAGAAATCCTTGGTCTTATACATAAATCAAACCAGTTTCCCCGTCCCTGGCATCTTCAAGCCGAGATGTTCATAGCCCAAAGTGGTTACGATGCGTCCGCGCGGCGAACGATCCAAGAAGCCGAGCTGCATCAAATACGGCTCATACAGATTCTCAATCGTATCAATCTCTTCGCCGGAAGCAGCCGCTAGAGTATTGAGACCGACGGGCCCGCCTTTGAACTTGTGGATAATAGTTTCCAGTATCCGCCGGTCGACTAGATCCAAACCAAGAGCGTCTATTTCCAGCATGCCGAAAGCTTCTAGACAATCTTTCTCGCTTATTCGCCCGTCACCCTTCACTTCGCAATAATCACGCACCCGCTTCAAGAGGCGATTGGCGATACGGGGCGTACGCCGGCTACGAGAAGCGATAGCTTCCTTAGCTTCAGGCTCGATCTCTACTCCCAAGATCTTCGCACTGCGGGCGACGATTTTCTCCAAATCAGCGGTCTCATAGAAATTCAGGTGGTGAGTGATACCGAACCGATCGCGGAGCGGGGCGGACAAGAGACTAGCCAGGGTCGTCGCCCCGATGATGGTGAATTTCGGCAAATCAAGACGTAGGGTCCTGGCGCTCGGGCCCTTGCCCATGACGATATCCAAAGCATAATCCTCCATCGCCGGGTAAAGGATTTCTTCCACGGATTTATTCAGACGATGGATCTCGTCGATGAATAGGATGTCTCCGGCTTCCAGATTAGTCAAGATGGCTGCTAGGTCGCCGCTTTTCTCGATTGCTGGCCCGGAAGTGACGCGGATATTAGCTCCAGTCTCATTGGCGATGACATGGGCCAGCGTCGTCTTGCCTAAGCCAGGCGCGCCATAGAGCAGGATATGGTCTATTGGCTCGCCGCGCTTCTTGGCAGCCGCGATGGTAATTTCTAGGTTAGCTTTAATTTTCTCTTGACCGATATATTCCTTGAGCGTCTTGGGGCGCAATGACAAATCAAAGGCTTCATCGCCTTTCCTTTCTATCGGACTGATTAGACGGTCTTCGTTAGACATATACTATATTATATAATGAATGGCGGAAAATATGAACCACCCTATTTCTGCCTGAATTCGCAAATAGTATTGAAATCACAAAAATCGCACATCAGGCCCGGCCGGGGCGGGAAGTTACGCTTCTTTATCTCCGCAATTTCCTGGGTAATCTCTAATTTCAAACGATCGATATCCTTTTCGGCGGCCGTGAAGGAAAATTTATCTCCGCTCTCTAGATAATAGTAGCTCAAAAGGCTAACTTTCGCCTGCAAGAAATCCTCGAGGAACAACTGGTATAGGATGAGTTGGCGCTTATCATTAAAGTCTAGGCAATCCTTGCTCCGGCCAGTCTTGTAATCGATTATCTCTAAGCTTCCGTCTGGCAGACGGTCAACCCGGTCGATAGTCCCCTTGATGACCTCATCCCCGATTGGGAAGGAGAATTTCTTCTCTAGAAAAATTATTTCCGGCACCGCTCCAGTCTGATATTCGCTCCAGAATTTCTTAAGCGACTCGCGACCCTTGCGCTGATAGGCCGCCCTTTCTTCCGGGCTGCTATAGCCATCAGGCTGCCAAAACTCCTGATAGAGCTCAAGGAGGCGCTTTTCGGTCAATGATTCAACTTGAGGATTGCTCTCCGTTCCTCCAAAAAGGTCAGCTTGCTGTTTCCTCCCTAGGAGGGGCAGGAAAAAATTATATAAGGTGTTGTGGAGGACGCGGCCGAAAATTAAGCTAGCTTTATCAGCCGGGACCGGAATCTTAAGAACAAAGGCGAACTTATACTGCAGGGGGCAAGTCGAGAAAGCGGCTAGCTGGGAAAAGGAAAATTTCTCAGGCAAAGGATATTTTTCCTCCAGTTCTCCTCTCAATTCCTGCCTATTAAGCTGATACAGGTCACGCAGGAACTCATTTTTCCGGCTGAGCACCATTTCTTCTTTTGCGCTCGTATCTTCTAAACCCATCTCGGCGATGAAACGCGAGGGTTTTTTCTCGCGTACGCCGCCATAGTCCTTCGCGCCGCTTAGGTACAGGGCCTCCTTGGCCCGAGTCAAGGCGACATAGAAAAGTCGCCGTTCTTCGGCCAGATGGATATCAGAGTTGGATTCGACTTTTTCCCGGACTAAGGCGTCGGTCAGAGGAATCTTCTCGCCGCGAGCAATGGTCGGGAATTTCTTGTCGACCAGGTTCACTAAAAAGACGTATCTGAATTCTAATCCTTTGGCGCCATGGACCGTCATAATCCTGACTGTCTCACTATCGGCGAAATCCAGCTTCAGGGCACCAGTTTCTCCGGCTTGGAGCTCGAGATTGATCGCGGCTAAAAAATCAGGCAGGCGCAAGTCGATCTCCGTTTCCTCCATCTTCTTTATTTTCTGATAAAACTGGTTAAGATAGGAGAAAAGCTCAATATCGCGATCATGGTCCAGATTTTCAATCAAACCGGAATCATAGGCGAAGTGGAGAAAAATCTTTGTCGGTTTCTCCTGGGCGACAAGAGCCGAATGTTTGATAATGAGGTTGAGAAGCTTATTGATATTCTTGACGCCCGCGGCGCTCACGTCCGGAATAGCATTTACATTCTTCAAGGCTTCGTACAAAGACCAGACTTTGCGCGCCGCCATCTTATTGATATTCACGAGATCAAGATGAGAAACGCGGAAAGGCGCCATGTTCAGGACGCGGAAAAGAGCGGCTGATTCATGATAATTATCCAGGAGCCGCAGATAGGCCAGGATATCCAATATCAATGGCTTATAATACAATCCTCGCCAGGACATAAATTGGTTGGGAATATCCTGGCGGCTCAATTCCTTGACATAGGCGTCAGCTGTATCATTAGCCCGAACCAGAATGGCGAAATCGGACCAGTTCGCCTCAGGGCCAGAAGCTTCATATAATTCCCTAATCTTAGCGGCGACGAAAGCGATTTCCTCCGCTTCGGTTCCGAAATTATGAAAATGGACCGCTGTCTCCTCGCTAAATTTAACTGATTCGCCTTTAGCAACCAACCGCTTATCGATTTTTAGTTTTTCTTCTAGTCTCGCTGGGTTATTATTCTGAATAAAGCTATAGGCCCGGTCCAAGATTTCCTGCCGGGAACGGTAATTTTCCGTCAGGACTATCTCCTGTGCTTTCGGGAAATCATCCTTGAACTGCAAGATGTTCGAAAGCGAAGCGCCCCTGAATTTATAGATAGCTTGATCGTCGTCTCCGACTACGACTAGATTATTCTTCGGCGCCGCTAACAGCTTGACTAATTCGTATTGCGCCCAGTTCGTGTCCTGGAATTCATCAACCATGATATAACGAAATTTCTGCCGATAGTATTCTAAAATATTTGGCCGGAGCCGGAAAAGCTTGAGGAGATAGACGATCAAATCGCCGAAATCCAAATAATTATTATCAAGCAGCAGCTGGTTATAGGTATGATAAGCAGCGGCCAGTTCCTTCACTCGGCTGACTTCCATTTCCGCCCCCTCCTCTTTATCAGGATCTGCCTTAGTTTTCTTCACCTTGGCTTGGCGCCCGATCTTTTTCCCGCTCAGCCTCTCGTCCTGGTCTGATTCCAGTTCTTCAGCATACTTCAGATATTCCACTGGCGAGATATTCTCATCCTTAAGGCGGGAAAAATGCTTTATCAGTTCAGAAATGAATTTCGTTGGGTTACCCAAAGGGCGATAATAGTCGAGTTCGAACTTAGCTAAATTCTTCTTGATGATAACCCACTGGTCGGTCTCAGTCAGGACCTTGAAATCGGCGCTTAAACCGATATCAAGAGCGTGCTCGCGCAGGATCCTTTCTCCAAAACCGTGGAAAGTACTTATCCAGAGGTCAATATAGCCATAAGGGAGAATCTTGTCGGCCCTTTCTTCCATTTCACCAGCCGCCTTCTCCGTAAAAGTCAGGAGCAGGATTTCATCGGTCGGTATCTTCTTCTCCAGAACCAAATAGGCTAAACGGTTGATAAGGACCGTCGTCTTACCGGTGCCAGCTCCAGCCACGATCAAAAGCGGTCCGCTTTCGTGGGCGACCGCTTCTTTCTGGGCTGAGTTTAGATGCGCGAGATCCATATTAGAAATGAAGCATTTTCTTTAATCGGCTTGCCTTAACATCGCCGATGAGCGCTAGGTTGAGATTGCTATCCTTAAAAATCTGCCTGGCAACCTGACGTAATTCTGATGCCGTGATCTTTTCCATGGCAGCGATAAAGCCTTCAGGCGTCACGATCTTCTCCCGCAGTATTTCCTGCCGGGCATACCAATTAGCCAGGTCATCAGTCGATTCCAGCTGCAAAAGCAAACGGCCCCGCAGAAGATCTTTCGCCCGTTTCAATTCCTTCGGCTCGACTAGTTCTTCGGTTAAACGCTTATATTCCTCTAAAATTATCTTCACTGCTGATTCGACCTTCCCGATCGGCACGCCGGCTTGGGTCGTCAGATAGCCAGAATCCGAATGAGCCTCAACATTGGTCTTTACGTAATAGGCTAAACCATTACGCTCACGCAAGCGGATGAAGAGACGGGAGCTCATGGCCCCGCCCAGGATTATGGCTAAAAGCTTGGCTTTAAATTCCTGAGCGTGCCCGGCTGGGTAAGCACGGACGGCAAGCGACAAGTTGACCTGGTCAATCTTCTTGGGGACTATCCTGAGATTAGGCTTCGATTGGCGTTCAACTGTTCTATTCTTCCCGCGCCAATCGTTTGAGCGGAACTCAGCTAATAGCCGGCGAACTTTCCGCTGGTCAGCGGCGGAGATATTCCCTGCTAGAAAGACGGCCGCGCTTCTCGTACCGTATTGCGTCTTCAAATAATGCAACAAGTCGGCTCTGGTAAAACGGCGGATATTTTCCTTGGTGCCGATTGTTTCCCAGCCAGCCGGCGTATCGCCGTATAGGCAAGCCTCAAGCACGTCCTCGATGTGCATCAAGGGGTTGTCTTCATACATGTTCAGCTCTTCGATGATAACGCCTTTCTCCCTTTCGATTTCCTCTACGGAAAACTTGGAGTGCAAGAGCATGTCTGCCATTATTTCTAAGGCTGTCCCGAGCTTATCAGCCGCGACCTTGATCCAGTAGCCAGTATATTCCTTGGAGGTGAAAGCATTATATTCCCCGCCTAAAGAATCAAGTTCACTGGACAGGGCCAAGGTATTCGGCCTCTTTTCCGTCCCCTTGAAGAACATATGCTCCAGGAAATGAGAAATACCGTTATTGCGGCGATTTTCATAACGGGAACCGGTGCGAAAAATCAAAAGGGCGGTCGCTGTCTTAGCGCCTTTTATCGGAATGGTGAAAACCGGAATCTTGTTTGACAAAACAATCTTTTTGTATCTATTCATACTAAACTAATAATTTAAAACCTTAATCTGTTCTAAATTTATCACATCTTTGATATAATTTGAAGTAAGGAAAAATCGTCTAACCTTAATTAATTTCCATCAATATGCCTTATAGAATTAGCGATCGCAATTTTGTCCTAAATCATGGCAAAGCCTACAAGATCCTGCGCGTCAAAGATCTGCCGGAAGAAGATAAACCTCGCGAAAAAATGGTCAAGGACGGACCCGGCGCTTTGAGCGCCACTGAGTTACTGGCCATAATCCTCGGTGTCGGTACCAGGAAGGAAGAAGTCTTCTCTATGGCTAGCCGTCTCCTGCGCGAATATGGCGAAAAGGGCTTGGCCTACCAGAAGGATCCTCGCCTCATCGAGAAGGATCTTAAAGTGCCACTAAGCAAAGCCTGCCAGATCGTCGCTTGTTTCGAGCTGGGACGACGTTTCTATCAGAAAAAACCGGGTGGCTCAATCACAATTCGCACTGCTAGCCAGGCTTTTAATTACTTAAAGGATATGGGCCATCTGAACAAGGAGCAATTCCGCGGCCTTTATCTCAACACCCACTACCAGCTAATCCATGATGAAGTTATTTCTCTGGGCACATTAGATGCCGCCCTGGTCCAGCCACGGGAAGTCTTTCGGCCGGCGCTTGAATACTCGGCAGCAGCAATCATCATCGCCCATAACCATCCTTCTGGCGTCCTAAGGGCTACTAAAGCTGACGTTGAGATCACTAACAAGCTCTTAGAAGCCGGGAAAATTCTGGATATCGAGGTCTTGGATCATTTGATCATCGGGAAAAACAAATTCGCTAGCATCATATAGCCCTATGGCCGAGATAAAATACAAGATTACGCCGCTCGTCTGGTTAGTCAAGGATGAGGCGAGCGTTAAATTCCATGTTAAGAGCGACGACTATTTCGGTACGATGGCGACGATCCTGAGCCTAGCCAGACAGCAGATAAAAAAAGCTGGCCGGTTGGATTCGACCACTTTTAAAATCATAAATAATCTCGAAACTGATTTGTCTTTCCTACAGAAAAATTATCAGATCAAACCCAGGGCGAAAAACAGGAACAGGACGCCAAAAGGCAAGCTGAAAAGCCAATGATCAAAAAGCATCAATACCACCAAGACTCCTATGACCGCCAGCGAGAACGTCTCCTGACGGTCTTTTTTAGCTAAGAAGAAGAGGAATCCCAAAAAACAAAGGAGGGAGATGAGGCCGGCTTGTGCCCAGAGAACTAAAAAAGCATTATGAACCGGCTGGTAGGCATAGCCAGGCTGGCCCGGCTCAGCTTTCTCCAGAGTGACCGTATAATTATTCAAGCCGACTCCGAATAACCATTTTTTCTTAATCATTTCCTGGGCGTCAACCAAATATTCTTGTCGCTCAGAAATCGATTTCTGTTCTAGGCGGCCTTCAGCTGATACCCGAGTACAAGCTAATTCGCGATAGGGGATAACGACCAAAATGAGCAGAAGGGCGGAAAAGAAGATGACCGCTAGATGGCGCCCTAAAACCCAACGGTCTTCCTTAAGAGCTAAGCTGATTAATAAAACCAGGCTGCCGATGGCGTAAGCCAGCCAGGCAGCGCGGGAGAAGGTAAAAAACAAAGCGAACAAGGCGAAAAAATAGAAGACGAACAGGAACAAGGAACTCATGAGCTCCTTGGTCGAATTGATGACCTTCTTCTTGGCCAGCATATAGGCGGCTAAGATCAAGGCGATGGCCAAAACGCCGCCAAAGATATTGGGGTGGTCGAAACCACCATAGGCCCGGAGCCAACGGCCGGAAAGCGTTTCTACAACAGCCGTTCCTAAAGTTAAGGGGTCATGTACCGCTAACCCCAGATACTTGTTAGCAAAAGAACTCTGGCTCAAAAATTGGTAGATGCCCAAGATTGACTGCAGGAACATACTGGCCAGGAAGGCATGCAGGATCCCAATCTTGCTGAAACAACTGTCTTCATAATTCTCTTTGCTCGTTCCAGCCCTTAGAAGATAAAACATCCCTAAAGCCGCTAACACGACTAAGTAGCCATAGAAGGCCAGGACCTTATCCGATGCGAAGAAGAAAGAAAATAAAGTGAATAATTCGAAACCAGCCAAAAAATACCAGACATTGGAAAGCTTCCCGCTGAGACTGCGGGTATTAACCTTATAAAAAACAAAGAGGAAAAAAACTAGGAGTAGGACCAACTGGCTGACATAGAGGCTTATTTCTTGAAAATTATTAAGGCCGGGCCGTAAAATCAGCTTCGTCTGCCAAGGCAGCAGGAAGACTATGAGATAGATCGAGCAACTGACGATTTTATTGAGAATTTTCATAACGATAAGTGAATATTTTTTCCCTGATTTCTTGGCGCCGATCCCGCCGATACAGCTTTATGATTCGATCGGTCAGGACTACGCCACTAAGCCTGGGGACAAGAGATTCGCGAGCGGCTTCTTTCAGGACTGGCGGCATAATTCTCTCTTGCCAACGGCGAGCGGCTTTTTCGGCCTTATCCAAAATATAATTATTTCTAATAACTAAAGGCGGGATGGTCGTCAAAAAAATAGGTGAATTAGCTGTCCAGAATCTTTCCGCGACCCTATCTTTATTATAAAGCAAAACCAGCCCACGAATCCAGTAATCGAAGTAGGGATCGCCATCCGGCAATTTCAGACTATCGAGTCCTAAATGATCCAGGCTAATGTAGAAGCTTAGGCAAATCTTATCGCGCTTGTCATTCTCTTTCGGTCGGCGGTTCAAAAATTTGGCTAAGCCAGCGCAAAATAGGCGGCTAAGCCAAACCCGCCGTGGCATCGTGATAATGAAAAAATCTATATCGCTGCCGTCGCGCAAATTAGACGAACCGATGATATTAGCTAGGAAGACCGCCTTGACAAAAGGGAAGGCCCCAAATAGGCGGGCGAATGCTTTAGCGGTCTTCAGCTTGCGCTGATAGTAATTATGGCGTTTCTGTCTCTCGGCAACCAGGCTTTCCCGGCCCTTCAGAAAATAGAAGCCGTTCTGATGTCCTAAAGACGGATGGCCGTCCAATAAAGCCCACAAATCAACTAGCTCTAGCCGACGATCCAGGAAACCCCAAACTTCAAAAATGGTCAGAGGATAGTCGAACAAGTCGAAAAAAACGGCCATCTCTTTAATGGCTAGCGTCAAGCTTGCCGAGTTGGCCGTCTTTGCTTCAAACATGTTTAGGCTTATCTATCTTCAAGACTTCGATTTTGCTTTCCTGGCCGGTAATCTTAATGACATCCTTATCGATCTTTTTGAATTCCGTATAAGCATTATTATAATGGCTGACCGAAGTTGCCATAGCCCCGCCTAGTTTCCTCATAAACTCATCATAGCTGTTCATATGCTTGCCAAGCTTCTCGATGTTCGCCCGGATTTCCTTGGCCCTCTCTTCGATCTGCATCGCCTTCAAGCCCTGTAAAACGGTCTGGAGATAGGCTAGAAAGGAGGTAGGCGAAACGATGATCACCTTCTTATCCCGAAAGGCGTATTCTATGAGGTCGCGGGTATTGACCTTGACAGCGCCGACTTTGCTGACCAAAAGATCGTAATAGATAGCTTCCGAAGGGATGAACATGAAGGCGAACTCCATGGTTTTCTTCTCGGGCCGGACATATTTGGAAGTTTCATCGATGCGGTTTTTAAGGTCCTGCTTGAATTGCTGTTCCAGCTTTTCCCGCAAATCCGGATCATTAGTATTCAATATTCGTTCGTAGTTTTCTAGGGTAAACTTGGCATCGATTGGGATAATCTTATCCTTAACAAAGACGACAGCATCGACAATTAAATCCTTGCCTGTCTTCTCATCTTTGCCGAGACGGTATTGCATCTGGTAAGAATTTGGTGGCAAGACGTTCTTCAAGGTTTCCTCCAGATAATATTCGCCGAGAACGCCGCGTTGTTTTGGGTTCTTTAGTATATCTTGCAGGTTCTGGAGCTGAGCAGAAAAATTCACCACCTGCTTATTGGTCTCATCGAGCTTAGTCAGCTTCTCGGTCACGTCGGCGATAAGTTTCGCGGACTGCGAACTGATATTTTGGACGATGCGGGCTGTCTGGCCAAATTGCTCTTGGTTGCTACGATGGGTCTCTGAAAGTTTCCTATCTAATTCTTGGCGCAATTCGCCGTTCTGGACCGATAGTTGCGACAGCTTCTCTGATTGTTGAATCAGCCTTTCCATTAGGCTGTCAATCTTGTCCTTGGTTTGGCTCTTCGGCCGTAAGAGCAAAATGATGACCGCTATGATACCTAGGACCAGGACGGCTAAAAGGGAGATGATAAGATAATTATTCATAATGGCTAAATGACTGGCGTCATTTCTTTAGCAGGTCCCTGATTTCTGTAAGCAGCTCCTGGTCCTTGCTAAGAGGCGCCGCTTCGCAGGCCGCCTGTTCTTTGACTAGCTGCTTCTTCAGGCGGCCGATAAGCTTAATCATGATAAAAATGACGAGCGCGATTATGACGAAATCGAAGATGTTCTGGAGGAAGAGGCCGATATTCAGGATTACTGCCGGCTTGCCGGCGGCGGCCGCCTTCAGGGTCCATTTCCAGCTCGTGAAATCGACGCCGCCGATGATAAGGCCGATAAACGGCATAACGACATCAGCAACGAGCGAGGAAACGATCTTGCTGAAAGCACTGCCGACGATAACAGCGACCGCTAAATCGATGACATTGCCTTTAACGGCGAATTCCTTAAATTCGCGGATGTATTTCTTCATAATTTTAGAATTAAAAATAAGGTTATACAAAGACCGGCCAAAAAGGCCGATATTTATCTAAACCCAAGTTACGCCTGCCACCCGATCATCCTCTTCTTTAAAACGCATAATCCTGACGCCTTGGGTGTCGCGTCCTAAGACGCTGACTGATTTGAATGGTGTCCGGATAACCTGGCCTTTCCCAGAGATGACAATCAGGTCGCGATCTTGCATCATATCGGCGTTGACCAAGAAAGCATTGGTGATATCGCCAGTCTTGTCGGTCACTTTGGCCGTCTTGATGCCGCTTCCGCCTCGGCCTTGGATTTTATAAGAGCTAAATTCCGTCCGTTTACCAAAACCGTTAGCCATGATGGTCAAGATCTGATAGCTCCGTTTCTTTTCCTTGTCGGTCTTGGCTACGCCCATACCAATCACCTCATCATTCTTATGCAGTTTGATGCCGTGGACGCCAGCAGCACCGCGGCCCATATCGCGGACATCGGTTTCGGCAAAGCGAATCGCCTGGCCTTGGGCTGTAATTAATTGGATGTGATCACTGCCTGAGGTCGGCTTGACCCAGATCAGCTTATCATCATCCTTAATCTTGATGGCGATAAGGCCGCTGCGGCGGACATTCTTGAAAGCTTCGAGCTCGACCTTCTTGACCAAGCCTCGGGCGGTCGCAAAGAATAGATATTTACTGAAAACCGCTTTATCCAGAGGTAAAACCGAAGAGACCTGCTCGCCGCCGATAAGTTGCAAAAAGTTGACGATTGGCGTGCCCTTGGCCGTGCGAGAAGCTTGTGGTATCTCGTAGACTTTGAGCTGAAAGACGCGGCCTTTAGTCGTGAAGAACAGGACATCATTATGGGTCAGGGAGGTAAACATGAATTCGACCGTATCCTCTTCCTTGGTCGTCAGGCCGACGACGCCCTTGCCACCGCGGGCCTGGACCTTGAAGGTGTCCGGCTCGAGACGTTTAATATAGCCGTCGCGAGTCATCATGACGACCGTCTCCTCGTTCGGAACCAAGTCCTCCATGCTAAATTCCTTAATGCCGTGAGCGACGACCGCGGTCTTGCGTTCATCGCCGTATTTATCAGCGAGCGCCTTAATTTCATCCTTGACAATCCTCCTGATTTTGGCGGCTGATTTTAATATCGCCTCCAGATCCTTAATGAGCTGCAACTTCTCCTTAAGTTCGGTCTCAATCTTTAGCTGCTCCAAGTTAGCTAAGTTCTGCAGACGCATTTCTAAGATAGCGATTGCCTGCCGTTCAGAAAGTTTGAATTTCTTCATCAGGTTCAATTTGGCAATTTCTTTGTCCTTCGAAGCCTTGATCGTCTTAATAACCTCATCAATATGCTTCAAGGCAATCATCAGTCCTTCCAAGATATGTGCCCTCTCCTTCGCCTTGTTTAAGTCGAACTGGGTACGACGGCGGATAACTTCCTCCCGGTGCTTGATATATTCTTCCAAAATCATCTTGAGCGTCAGGACTTTCGGCTGGAGGCCGTCGACGAGCGCTAGCATGTTGAGGTGAAAAGTAGTCTGGAGGGGGGTATGTTTATATAAAGCGTTCAAGATTTTCTTCGGGTAGGAATCCTTTTTGAGCTCCATGACGATGCGGACGCCATCTTTATCAGATTCATCGCGCAAAGCCTTGATGCCTTCTAACTTTTTATCCTTTACCAGTTCTGCAATCTTCCCGACCAAATCCGCCTTATTAACCTGATATGGAATCTCGGAAACAACAATCTTGAAGCCGCCGCTTTTCTCTTCTTCGATTTCCGCTTTGCCGCGCAAAACGATACCGCCTTTACCGGTGGCATAAGCCTCCAGAATCTCCTTCTTGTCATAAATGATCCCTCCAGTCGGGAAATCCGGACCTTTGACAAATTGCATCAGGTCTTCGATACTAGCCTCCGGATTATCAATCAAGTGGTCGATCGCTTCGGCTAGCTCTTTCAGGTTATGGGGTGGAATATTGGTTGCCATGCCGACCGCGATGCCCATCGTGCCGTTTAGAAGCAGATTCGGCAGCTTGGAAGGCAAAACTAACGGCTCTTTCTGGCTGCCATCGAAATTCGGGATAAAATCAACCGTATCCCTATCAATATCGAGTAGCATCTCTTCGGCGATAGCGGAGAGCTTCGCCTCGGTATAACGCATGGCGGCCGCATTATCGCCATCCATGGAACCGAAGTTTCCCTGGCCGCGGACGAGCGGATAGCGCATAGAAAAGTCCTGCGCCATGCGGACCATGGATTCATAGACGGCACTGTCGCCGTGAGGGTGATATTTGCCCAAGACTTCACCGACGACCGTCGCTGATTTGCGGAATTTGGCATTAGCTTTCAAGCCGATATTCCACATGGCGTAGAGGATGCGGCGATGAACCGGCTTCAAGCCGTCACGGACATCCGGTAAAGCGCGGGAAACGATTACGCTCATGGCATAGTCAAGGTAAGAACGGCTCATTTCATCGACAATCGCCTGTTCTTCGACCAGGCCGTATTCAGTCCTCTTGCGTTGGCCATTAACCATCTCTTCCGTTTCTGGTTTAACCTTTTTTGGTTCTTTTTCCGTCTTAGGCATAAAATAAAAGTCAATAAGCTATTTGTGTTATCCCTTCACAGCCAACCGGTATTTGGCAAGGTTTAGACTCACCGATGGTCGGCATGCAATTAATATAGGCCGGGCAATTATTCTTCAGGAAGTCAGTACTAGTGGAGCTTGTGGCTATAAGCGGCGAAGACGTTGTCATGGCGTTAGTGCTAGATGAGGCTGCTAGTTTGTTAGTCGCCTCGACCAAATCATTGATGAAAGCACTACTAGTAGCATTCTCGGTTTTATTTTGCCGCTTCTCTAGTTGTTGGGCAAAATTATCGGATAACCCATGGAATTCATCTTTAATCTGAGCCCATTCTCTATCCTCATCTCTATTCCTGCTGCCTGGTTCCGGGGCAAAGAAATTTCCGAGATTCAAGGTCCACAGGACCAAAATGACAGCCATCACTGAAATGACGCCAATCTTGACTAGAAAAATTTTCTTCTTCCGTTCTTCTTCCATAGCTAAATTATTACTCCTTTATATTATCCAAATTAACATCATACAATATCTGCTCGGCAATCAAGCGGTATTGCAAAACTTCGTTATCGGCGAACCAAATCGGTATTTCCCGGTCCGCATCCATTACCGGATCGGAACAATGGACTAGATTCCGAACCGCCCGACTATCCAAGCTGGATAGTTCATAGGAATCTAAAGTGTAGTCGCCGCGAATAGTTCCACTATCCGAGGAAAGTGGTTCGGTTGAACCAACAATCTTCTTGACGATACCGACCGCTTGGTTCCCTTCCCAGACCATAGGTACCACCGGCCCACAACTCATGAATTTCACGAGCGCCCGGATTATATCCTTACCATATTCAATGGCCTCCTTATTCACCGGTTTTCCTGCGGCCGTTAATTCAGTGATCGTCCTTTCGCCTTTCTTTGTAAACCAAACTTCATCTTTTTTATAATGTTCCCAAAGCTGTTCTTCGGTAGCAAAAACTAATTTAAGAGCCACCAATTTCAAGCCGGTGTTTTCAATCCGTTTAATAATTTCTCCAACTAAACCGCGCTGAACGGCATCGGGCTTAAGAATTACCAGAGTTCTTTCTTTCTTGGGATTTGTCATAGGTTTAAATGCTTAATATTACAAGTTCCATATCTTCTTGGGGAAGATCTTTCTTGGAAATTTTTAGTTTTTCTTCATAACTCGGCGTCAAGCCGATTTCCTTGATGAATTTATCGACTGAATCAAGCGGCCACTTCAGTTCTTTATGCCCGTAGTGCATCGGGATAACGATACGCGGCTCAATCTGGGATATCACCTCGACCGCCTTCTTGGCATCGATTGTATGCTTGCCACCGACCGGAATCAAGAGGACGTCGGTGCCAACCAGCTTTTCCAATTGAGTATTATCAAGGGTGTCCCCCAAATCACCGAGATGGGCAACGGAAATATCATCAATCTCGATGCGATAGATGATATTACTGCCTCGTTCCTCACCTTTCTTACCGTCATGATAGGAATCGATGCCTTCAACCAGGACGCCTTTGAAATCATATTCTCCGGCGCAATCGATGACCATTGGATTGCCGCGCAAGGCGCCAGAATTATTATGGTCATGATGATCATGGGAAACAGTAACAATGTCGGCTTCGAAATTAGGCACCTTATAGCCGGTCTCTTTATCGAATGGGTCGGTTACTATCGTTACGCCCTCCGGCCCGACTTTGTCTTGGATTTTGAAGCAAGAATGCCCCTGCCAAGTGATAATCATATTAACTTATGAACTTCTTAAACATTAAAAATAGGTCCTCTAACCTTACTTTAAGTATAGCAGAGGAGGCGGCGGCGGTCAACCGAAAATACGTTAAAAAATAGGTTTAATACCCAAAAATAGTTGGTGAATTAATTATTATATTTGAACCAATT
>CAYOKE010000002.1:0-52198 GCA_964404515.1 uncultured Gammaproteobacteria bacterium
CAGTGTCTCAGTCCCAGTGAGTGGGGCCATGCTCTCGCACCCCATACCCGTCGTTGCCTTGGTGGGCCGTTACCTCACCAACTAGCTGATAGGACATAGGCTCCTCCCTAAGCGCCGGAGCTTTACTTGAAGGGCTTGAGCCCTTCAAGGCTATCGAGTATTATTCTCGCTTTCGCAAGGTTATCCTCGTCTTAGGGGTAGATTGCCAATGTGTTACTCTCCCGTTTGCCATGCGGTATTGCTACCGCATTCGACTTGCATGCCTTAGACACGCCGCCAGCATTCATCCTGAGCCAGGATCAAACTCTCTAAAAATTTGATTGACTCGATGAAAGCTTAATGCTTTCGTATATAGTTCCGTTTGTGAAAACGGACAAAATTTGTTGTTATCCGAATTGATGCCAATTAGCATCAAAATATAACCATCACCATGATTGTTCACTATTAAATTTTTAAGGATCAGAAATAGACAGAAAAAAACAGAGATATACGAAATATCTTGTTTTTCGCTAAGATATTTGGTTTTCTATTTTTAATAATCATATTTTATACTAACTGGTTATCCGTGTCAAGGGGTCGTTTGGGGACAGTTTGTGCAATCTAGCGTCTAGTTGACTGGCGGCGGTTTTTAAGATATAAATAATAGTATAAAATAAGGCTTAATAGAAAGACATGCGCATCAAATTTCATCGAGTAGAAAGGAAAGAAGAAGTGGTTTTCCGAGCAAATAGCCAAATCCGCGTTCCGGAAGTTTTTGTGATTGATGAGAATGGCGAAGCTTTGGGGGTGATGGCGACAGCCGAAGCCCTACAAAAGGCCCAAGAAGCAGACCTGGATCTGGTAGAAGTCAACCCTAAAGCTAGCCCGCCAGTGGTCAAAGTAGTCAATCTCGGGCAGCTTAAATACGAGAAGGAAAAGCAGGTCCATAGGCAGAAGATGCAGCAGAAGAAGGTAGAAACTAAGAATATTCGGCTTTCTTTTCGTATCAGTGATCACGATTTGAGCATGCGTATCGCCCAGGCCGAGAAATTTCTAGCTAAGGATGATAAAGTTAAGATTGAGCTGATCTTAAGGGGGCGGGAAAGGCAATATCCGCAAAAGGCAGCTGAGATAGTCAATAGTTTTGTGGCCGAATTGAAAACCAACCAAGATTTATCTATCGAGATTGAACAACCCTTGACAAATCAGGGGGGAAGATTTACTATTATATTGACCAATAAAAAGTAAAGACCGTTAAATCCAGGTGTCTGCCTGTTTTTTTAATCTGATAATATGCCAAAAATAAAAACTCACCAAGCGACCGTCAAGCGGTTCAAGAAGACGGCCAATAAGAAGCTTAAACAGCGCAAAGGCGGCCAAGATCATTTTAATTCTCGCGATACTGGCAATGCCACCCGCCGCAAACGTTTGGATATCTCAGCAACTAAGACATTAGCCAAGACTATTAAAATGTTAACCCCCTATAATTAATCATCAATATGCCAAGAGTAAAACGCGGCACAAGCCATACCAAGAAAAGACGCAAGCTTCTAAAGGCCGTTAAGGGCTATAAATGGGGGCGTAAGAAGCTAATTAAGCTTGCTAAGACTGCTCGGACGCATGCCGGGGCGCACGCTTATCGTGATCGCCGCAAGAAAAAGAGAAACATGCGCAGCCTATGGCAGATTAAGATTAATGCCTTCGTCAGGGAGCACGGATTATCGTATTCCCGCTTCATCAACCTTTTGAAGGTTAACAATGTTTCCGTCGATCGGAAGATTTTAGCCGATTTAGCCGTAAATAATAAGGCGGTTTTGGAGGCTTTGGTTACTAAGATTAAGAAATAATATGTCATTTTGGCTTAAAATCGCGCAGCTTGCCATTGCTATTCTCTTGATGGCAGCTATTTTACTGCAGAATCGAGGGGCGGGTTTGGGCGGCGTGTTTGGCGGCACGGGCGGCGTTTATTTGACTAAGCGCGGCCTAGAAAAGAAACTTTTTATTGCTACAATAGTTCTGGCTATAATTTTTATACTACTCTCTTTGAGCACTTTTCTTATAAAAGCTTAATTAGCTTGTGGCCTCTCTAAAAAATAAAATTATTCTTATTTGGCAGAAAGTTAAGAAGACTTTATCTTTTTTTGTTGTGTTAAAAAAACAGTCTAGCCAAGAAGAAATTGATAAACGCCTAGTTTATGCCCTTTCCCCGCGCAAGATACCGACCAGCGGGCAATTCAGACATCTGGCGAAGTTCCTAAACCCCAAGGAATACCTGGTCGTCAAGATTTGCGCCTTATTAATCTTGGTTAATGTCGTTTATTTGGGAATCGTCTTTATAAACAAGCACCTCGAATATCTGCCTGTAGCTGGCGGTGAATATACGGAGGGGGCCATCGGTTACCCTAAGACGATCAACCCACTTTATGCCATTAATCGGGATATCGATAGCGATTTAAGTCGATTAATCTATTCCGGCCTTTTCAAGTATGACCAGAACGGTCAGCTAGTTAATGACCTGGCGGAAAGTGTCGCTGTTGAATCTGCTGGCCGGTCTTATATTATAAAGATAAGGCCCGGAGTTCGTTGGCATAATGGCGGCGAAGTGACGGCCGATGATGTTGTTTTTACAGTCGGACTGATTAAGAATAAGGATTATCGTTCACCCCTGCAGGATGATTTTTCCTTAGTAAACATAGAGAAAATCGATAATCAGACGGTTAAATTTACTTTGAGCCAGCCCTATGCCCCGTTTCCAGAACTACTGACCTTCGGAATATTGCCGAAGGACTTATGGGAAGAAGTCAGCCCTAGTTCAGCAGCCTTGAATGATTTAAACCTAAAACCGATCGGTTCCGGTCCCTATAAATTTAAATCATTGGTCAGGAACAACGCGGGCGATATCAAAGAGTACCATCTGGTGGTTAATGAAGATTACTATGGACAGAAACCATATCTAAAGAGTATCAATTTCAAGTTTTTTGTCGATTACCAGGAAGAAATTAAAGCCTTTAATGATAATCAGCTGGACGGCTTGAGCTACTTACCTTTGGCTTCTCGCCAAGAACTCCTGGCACCAGATTCAGTAGCCTTTCATGAGTTGTCTCGTCCGCAGATAGTAGCGATATTCTTCAACCGCGATAAAGATAAGGCTTTAGGCGATAAGAATGTCCGCCTTGGCTTAGCAAAAGCCCTAGATCGGGATCAGGCTATAAAAGACGTATTCGGCGGGGCTTATTCTAGAACAGATGGCCCGATATTGCCCAGCAGCTTCGCCTATAATCCTCAGCTGAAAAGATATGAATATTCTCCGGCTGAAGCTATTGACCTATTGAAAGGGAAGCTGGCCTCAACGACTTTGACTGTTATTGACTCCGGCAATAATGTTATTCTGGCTGAAAAGATAAAAAGCTATTGGGAGCGTTCCGGCGTCCAGGTAGAGTTAAGGGTTATTTCCGGCGATCAGGCAGTAGAAACCGTAAAAAATCGTGATTTCGAGAGTTTGATATACGGAGAATCAGTTGGCGGCGATCCGGATGTCTATGCTTTTTGGCATTCTTCGCAGGTTGGTTCTAGAGGGTTGAATTTAGCTGGTTATAACAATCCAGAAGTCGATAAACTGTTAGCGGACGCGAGAGAGACGACTGATCGGAGTGAGAGACAGGTAAAATATCAGAAATTTCAGGAAATCCTGACAGACGATTTACCGGTCATCTTTCTCTATTCCCCTTCTTATACTTATATTCAAAACAAGAAAGTCAAAGGCTTCAATGGCAATATGGTGATTGAGCCAGCTGACCGCTTTGCCAGCTTGGCCGATTGGCATGTAAAGACAAAGAAAAAATTTACATGGTAGTCCCCTTTTGGGGTGTCGAGCCTTGTTAGTATAACTCATAAAACTTAATAAACAAAAACATGTTTGTAAAACAACCGGTCGCGCCGGCCACTTTTAGGAAAAATTTTACTGGACCGCGGCGCCACAGTTCCTATCGTCATGAAAAAGTCGATAAGAAGGAATTCGGTCCAGCTAGCAACCCGTTGCGAGTGATAGTTTTAGGCGGCTTAGAAGAAGTCGGTCGGAACATGACCCTCATCGAGTATAATAAGGAAATAATCATAATTGATATGGGCTTGCAATTCCCAGAAGAGGATATGCCGGGTATCGATTATATTATCCCCAATGTTTCTTATTTAAAAGACAAGAAAAATTGGATCAAGGGTGTGATTATCACCCATGGCCATTATGATCATATTGGCGGCATTCCTCATATTATGGGTGAAATTGGAAATCCGCCGATGTTTATGGGCAAAATGACCGCCGGCTTGGTGCGTAAGCGTCAACAGGAACACAAAACCGCCCCCCAACTCAAGATAAAGGAAATTGATGAAACTCACTCCCTCAAGTTAGGGGCGTCTTTTCATCTTGAGTTCCTGCGTGTCAATCATTCTATCCCCGATTGTTTTGCGGTTCTTATCAAAACTGACCTTGGCACAATCGTTCATACTGGCGATTTTAAAATTGATTTTTCGCCGGTCAATGATAAGCCGGCCGACTTGAATAGGATCGCTCAAATTGGCGGCCAGGGAGTCTTGATGCTGATGGCCGACTCTACAGATGCAACGCATCCCGGCTATCAGATTTCTGAATCGGCCATCGGAGAAGAGATGGGAAAGCTGTTTGAAAAGATCGAGGGTCGTATCATAATCGGTACTTTTGCTTCTCAGTTGAGTCGCGTACAGAAGATTTTCGAATTGGCAGAGAAATACGGCCGTCGAGTCAATCTCCAAGGGCGCAGCATGAACGATAACGTCGATGTCGCGCATCAGATTGGCTATCTGAAATTCAATCCTCGAATTTTGGCTGACGACCGGGAAATCAGTCGCTTGCCGGATAATAAAATCATCATTATCGGTACCGGCGCCCAGGGCGAGAGCAATGCTTTCTTAATGCGCGTTGTCAATGGCGAGCATCGTAGCGTCCATCTCAAGGCTGGAGATACTGTTCTCTTCTCTTCCTCGGTCATCCCCGGGAATGAACGGACAATCCAGAATTTGATGGATATGATTGTCCGCCAGGGAGCGAAGGTCATCCATTATAAAATGTTGGACATCCATGCCGGTGGTCACGCTAAACAGGAGGACTTGAAGTTGGCCATGCGACTTTTTAAGCCGGAATATTTCATGCCGATCGAAGCTAACCATTATATGTTACAAGCTAATGCTGATTTAGCCGAAGCGGTCGGTATTCCAAATAGCCGGATATTCATCGCCGATAATGGGCAGGTAGTCGAATTTCATCATTCTAGCGGAAAGGTGCTTGGTTCCCTGACTAAGGAGAAAGTTCCGACCGATTATATCATGGTTGACGGTTTAGGGGTCGGCGACGTTTCAGAGATAGTCTTGCGTGATCGGAGGATGATGGCCGAGGACGGCATGATTGTCATTATCGCTACCATAGATTCTAAGACCGGATCGATAATTGGCAATCCTGATTTGATATCTCGCGGCTTTGTCTATATGAAGGAGAACCGCGACTTAATCGAAAAGACCAGGACGAAGGTCAAGAAAATCGTGAAAGACAAGAACCCGATGACTGCGGCCGATGATGATTATATAAAGAATAAGATCCGTAATGATATTGGGCAATTCTTATTTAATTCCACTAAACGCCGTCCGATGGTCTTGCCAGTGGTAATTAAGGTTTAATAATATTTAGCTAATATTAATATAAAAAGACTCTAATAAATCAGAGTCTTTTTATTGTGTTAAAATTGTGGATAACGTTATTGACAATGATTATATAATATGATATAGTGTTCAGTCATTTGAAATAATCAATAAAGACCAGTTTGAACGGGTCAGGCACGACAAGCATGGGGATTTTCTTGCTAGGATTTTTCTGGCTCTACGCTCGAAAGTGCCTAGAAGAAATTTTCTTGCCTACCCGTTCAAGCTGGTCTTTTTGTTTGTCACTCGAATAATCTTTCTTTGCCGACGATTACACTGACCTTATCTTTCATGATCCCGACTTCTACCGGAGTCTCTATTTCGATTACGCCGTCGACTATTAATTTTTCTTTCGGGTTGGTAATGCGAATTTTATCGACGGTTAGGAAGGTCTGGTCTTTTTTCTTAGTCCGGATTAGGATTTCCAGCAAACCATCATGAGGGTTAGATTTTATCTTTTCTTTTTGGTCGCTTAGCAGATTTATGATCCGCGCTTCCCCTCTCTCGCTTATCTCTAAGGTGTAGTCGTTTATCTCAAGTTTAGTGCCTAGACTAGCAATCGTCGCCTGATTGAGAAAATAATGGTTGCCAACTAGACCGAGGTCTATTTTTTCAACGCGGCGAGCTAGTAGTATATTGCAAGCTTCTTCTGCGTTTTTGATTCCGAAAGAAGCAGCAATCGAATTATCATCGCCGATCGGGATTATTCCTAATAGGGTTTTTTTCTGGAAATCACCATAAATATCAGTGTCAATTATTGCTCCAATTATTTTATTGATGGTCTGGTTATTGCCGACGGCAATTATGGTTTTAGCCCCGAGCTTGATTTCATTCTGGATAGTCCCTTTGATGTTCTTTATTCCCCCCAGACGGATTATTTTGCCGTTAAGGCCTAGATCGGTTAGCCGGATTTCCGTTCGATTTATAATACGATTATATTTCCCCTTATCCAAATAGTCGTCGTAGATATAGACGTGCATAAGGTTGCGAAGTAGGGCTATTTAGTCGTCTCTTCGGCCTGGCCAGAGCTTTTTTTCTCGCTGCGACGATGTTCCTCAGTCAACGCGAGGAGCTGGCCATTGATTATTGCGCCCTTTTCGACTGATATTTCCCCATATTGGATATCGCCGAAAATTTTGGCTGTGCCGCCAATCGCTAGGTAGCCCTTCGCTTTTAGATTGCCCCTGATTTCTCCGTTGATGATTGCGTCTTTAGCTTCGACGTTAGCTACGACTTGTGCCTTGTCACCGATGAATAAGTTTGAGTCGGTTTTAAGGGATCCCTCTAAAGCACCTTCGACGATTATATTTCCCTGCCCATGGAAATTCCCTTTTACTTTGGCTGAGGCGCCGATTATCGTTTCAGCGTCTTTGAATTTTTCTAATTTACCGTCTTTGTTGAACATATGGTTCTATTTAATATGGCTAATAGGCGATCGACATCTTCATTTTAGGTTAGTTTAGCCTCGTTGTCAAAGAAAAAGGATTGAAAAAAAATAGACTTTATTATAGAATTATGGGGTCGTATTGGCCGCCCCTTTCCTTTTAGATTAAACAAAATTAAGGGATATTAGAAAATAAAATTTATTGTCCCCGTAGTTCAACGGATAGAACGAGAATCTCCTAAGTTCTAGATCCAGGTTCAATTCCTGGCGGGGACACAATTATAATTAAAATGTATATTTGTCAATTATTTGACTTAAATCAATAAATATTGTATAAATATATACTTGACTTTTTTTATTTAGCTGTTATATACTAAGTATAGTTTTTGCTTTTATTAGTTGAATAAAATTGTTCTTCAAAGAACATTTTGGGCCATTAGCTCAGTTGGCTAGAGCGCTTCCATGGCATGGAAGAGGTCAAGGGTTCAAGTCCCTTATGGTCCACACACTAGGGGCGTATAAGCCTCTTTTTATAGTATCAAGCTTTATAAAACAAAAAATCCCTAGTACTGTTTTTCCTAAGGATTTTTTCGGTCGAATCTCACCCTTAATATGATGAGGATAGCCGTTATCAGAAAGGTTATCAGACTTGATATTATTAGCCCAGTTGTCTTTATTCCCCAGCCAGTAGATACTAATACACCATAAGCGACCCAGGCTATTGAAGATATAGCAAATGCCATTAGATATTTCACCCCGATAATGCTGAAAGTCTTCCTTTTGATAACGTTAATAGCAAACGGGATCATCGCTATGATAATTGTTATTAAGAAAGCGATAACCAGAGAATCACGATTTTTTATAGTCAGCAGGGAAGATAGTAATATTATAGATAGCAGGGAAGAGAATATTAGGTCCGTCTTCAGGCGTTTACACATTATCTTTTTCTTTCTAACTTCTATTTCCCTTGCAATATTCCCTACTTTATTCTTTATTAAGCTGATTACTATAAATATCATGAAAAAGCCTGGCAAATTACTGATTATTATAGCAGCGCTATGGATATCGAGCCCATATACTACATAACTGCCAAAGTAAAAGAATTGGCAGATAAAGAAATAAATCGGCAACGCTTCTCTTGTTTCGTTTCGCCTTATCTTCTTGTCTTGGCTAATTATCCCCCATGTTTGGACGAGGAAGACTATGAAGGCAACTGCGAGCCCGATAGTTAATGGATTGATTCCGTTTCGATTTTGGAATTCGACCGTTTCTCTTAAAAAATTTTCAAAGGACATTTTTCTGTTTTTTAACGGTTCATATTATTATAGGTTCAACTATTATCAAAGTCAAATATTGTTCTTTGAAGAACATTTATTAACAAGGGCTGGGTTTAAGTCTACAAAAATGTGGACTTATTTATTTAATTTGACTAATATTAAATAAAATATTATAAAAATAAACTGTGGAAAAACTGTTATAAACAACTTATTTTTTGGCTGATATTCATATTATTTAGGTTTGCTTTAAATATCAAAAAAAATTATAATTAAAACATAATTAACAGTATTAACTTTTATAAAAATTATGTACGATCTAATTATTATCGGTTCTGGCCCGGCCGGCATGACGGCGGGTATCTACGCGGCGCGTCGAGAAATGAAGACTTTGATTATTGGCAAGGAGGTTGGCGGCCAGTTGATATGGGCCAATGAGATAGATAATTACCCTGGGTTTGAGAAGATAAGTAGCTTCGAGCTGATTAGCAGAATAAAGAAGCAGACCCTAAGTTTCGGAGTGGAAATGAAGGATGATGAAGTAAAGAAGATTGAGAGAGCGGTCGATGGCCATTTTCGGCTGTATACTAACCGCGAAACTTTTGAGTCTAAGACAGTGATAATCGCCATGGGCCTGGAACCGCGTCGCTTGGCTGTCCCTGGAGAGGTCGAATTCGGCGGCAAGGGCGTTTCCTATTGCGCTAATTGCGACGGCCCTTTCTATAAGAATAAGAACGTTTGCGTGGTCGGCGGCGGTAATTCAGCCCTCGACGCGGCCGAAGTTCTATCCAAGATTGCCACTCGTGTCTACTTGATTCATCGTAGCGAATCGTTTTGTGCTTTTGACGTCTTAGTTGAGGAAGTAAAGAGCCGTCAGAACATCGAAATTCTGATGGATACGGAGATAAAAGAGATAGCCGGGGGTCAGAAGGTTGAGAAAGTCAGGGCCCATAATAATAAGACCGGAGAAGATCGCGATTTAGCAGTCGAAGGAGTTTTTGTTGAAGTAGGACGGATTGCTAGCACAGACCTAGTCGCTGATCTAACTGAAAGAAACGACAAGAGGCAGATCATCGTTAATAGTAAGGCGGAGACCAATGTTCCGGGCCTATTCGCTGCTGGCGACGTGACTGATTGCGAATTCAAGCAAATCACGGTCGCCATGGGGCAAGCGACTATCGCCGCCCTTAACGCCTACCAATATATCCAAATGAAACTGGCAGGCGCGGAAAAGGTGGTTTAGGATAGCCAATCTCTGCTATAATATAAATATGGGAGAGAAAAGGATAAATCTCGTCGCTGCTGACATGGGGTATGGGCATCAGAGGGCTGCCTATCCACTTTTAGGTTTGAGTGGCGGAGAAATAATCACAATTAATGATTATAAAGGGATTCCGGATTGGGAAAAGAAATATTGGCTAAACAGCTTACGATCCTATGAACGTATTTCCCGTCTGAAGAAAGTCCCGCTTTTAGGCAACGCCGTTTTCGCGGTCATGGATTATTTTCAGAAGATTCAGCCCTTTTATCCGTACCGTAACTTATCGCGACCAACTACCCAGCAGAGATATTTCTATCGTTTTATAAAGAAGGGGCTGGGCAAGGCCTTAGTTGAGAAGCTGAACTCCATCGGCTTGCCATATGTGACGACATTCTTCGTTGCTGCCTATATTGCGGAATACCATAATTACCAGGGTGATATATATTGTATTATTTGTGATACTGATGCCTCCCGCGCTTGGGCTCCGCTCGAACCGGCTAAGAGCCGGATAAAGTTCCTGGTGCCAAGCGATAAGGTTAAAGAAAGATTCTTGATGTACGGCGTAGCTGAGAAAAACATCATCGTCTCCGGTTTCCCCTTGCCTAAGGAGAATATCGGCGTTCGAAAGGAGATCGCTAGCCACGACCTAGCCCAACGGGTGATAAATCTTGACCCGCATGGCGCTTACTATTCCCAGTATAAGTCCCTCCTGGAGCCTTTAGCACCCGGGGTTTTAGGAATAAAAGCTCCCCAGCCAGTAACTATTACCTTTGCTGTCGGCGGCGCCGGCGCCCAAAAAGAAATCGGCCTATTGATTGTCGAGAAACTTAAGGATCGGATTAAACAAGGAGAAATAAAGATAAATTTAATAGCTGGCAGTCGGGCCGAAGTGAAAGAGTATTTTACGACAGGATTGAAGAATCTTGGCTTTAGAGACAACGATTCCGTCAGGATTGTTTTTGCTCCTGATAAGGTCGCCTATTTCAAGCTGTTCAATCAATGTTTGCGCACGACGGATATCCTTTGGACTAAGCCGTCGGAATTATCATTCTATTGTGCTTTAGGTCTGCCGATCATCATGTCTACTCCGGTTGGCAGCCAGGAGGATTTCAACCGCGCCTGGCTTTTGAACGTTGGAGCCGGGGTGGATAGCCTGGATCCCAGCTATGTTGCCGAATGGTTGTTTGATATTTTGGATTCCGGTCGTTTGGCTCGGGCAGCGATGGACGGATTCCTGAATGCTGAGCAAATGGGAACTTATAATATTGAAAAAATCGTCAGTTAATTTAAAACCCCACTATGTCTTGGATTTTGGTGGCCGTTTCCGCTTATCTGTTGTTAGCGATCGCTAACTTATTAGATAAGTTTTTAGTCGATAACGTCCTCAAGAACAGCAAGGCTTATGCCTTTATCGCCTGTTTTTTGGGGTCAGTCGTCTTTTTGGCTGCTCCTTGGTTTTTGCATTGGCCTGGTTGGCTAATGTTTTTTTATAATCTATTAATTGGCGCAGTGTTCGCCGTTGCCCTCTGGTTTCTTTATGAAGCCCTGCGGCGTGGCGAAGCTTCACGTATCCTGGTCTTTATCGGCGGCATGACTCCAGTTTTTTCCTTGTTGCTTTCCATTTGGTTTTTTAAGGAACATTTTTCTTCTGGCCAGTGGTTGGGAATTGCCACCCTCTTGGCCGGCGTTTTCATTATCGCCTTCTTGCCGACTTCCCGCAGTTTTTTGAAGCGGGTCATGGATAAGCTGAAATTGAGCCAATCTGTCGGGTCTGGTGGCCTCTGGTTCGCCTTATTTTCAGCCCTGGCTTATTCCCTATATTTTCTAGGGAGTAAGTATGGCTATAATAGCCAGCCGTTTGCTAGCGCTTTTATCTGGAATCGGCTAGGAGCAACGCTTTTCGTTCTGCTGTTTTTGATAAGGAAACAGGATCGGCGGGCGGTTATCGCCAATTTCAGGAAATCCAGCCCAAACAAGAACAAATTATTAGTTATCTTTAACCAAGGGCTAGGCTCGATCGGCTTTATCCTCCAAAATTATGCCGTCTTTTTGGGGTCGGTCGCCCTGGTTAATGCCTTGCAGGGGGCACAATACGCCTTCTTGCTGATTATCAGTTCAATCTTGGCGATTATGTCGCCTCGTCTATTGAAGGAAACATTTTCCTGGCGGATTGTCCTGCAGAAATTATCCGCCGTCTTACTCATCGGCTGCGGATTGTATTTCCTGGCCATTTAATTATGTTATTTAAGCAAGAAAACAAACAGCCAAGGGAGGCAGAGAAGAGAAATCGTTTTTTTCGGCCGCGCCTCTGGCCGGCGTTGGCGCTACTACTAATCGTCTTGGCTTTCTATTTTTTCAAGATAGCCGATTATTATCCGGTCGTCATCGACTTGGAACACCGGCCTAATTTTTTTGGCGCCACCTTTTCTACTAAATTTTGCGATGAATTAGGGCTGGACTGGAAAGAGACATACCAGGCGATGTTGGACCAGTTGCGGGTCCGTTATATACGGATTCCTGTTTATTGGGATGAAATTGAAAAAGAAGAAGGGGTCTTCGACTTCAGTAAATATGATTATCTATTGTCAGAGGGAGGGAAAAGGCATGCCCACTTTGTTATTAGCGTCGGCCGACGCGTGCCGCGTTGGCCAGAATGTCATAGCCCAGCTTGGTTAAATCGGAAAGGAGAGATCGAGGAGCGTGTTGCGACCCTGAAGGCTATTAAAACGATTGTCGAGCGTTATCAGGACCAGATGAGTATTGATTATTGGCAGGTCGAAAATGAACCGTTCCTTGGGACATTCGGCGTTTGTCCGGATTTTGATGAAGGCTTCCTAAGGCAGGAAGTAGATTTAGTGAGAGGATTGGATAACCGTCCGATCATAGTCACAGGTTCAGGAGAATTGAGTCTCTGGCGTCGGGAGGCGAAAATAGGTGATATTTTTGGTAGCACCTTATACCGGATCGTATATAACTCCTGGTTCGGCTATGTCAAATACCCGATTCCGATTTCCTTATATCATCTTAAGGCTAGGTTAGCTGGCTTGAACCAGGGGCGCCTGATGATAATGGAATTGCAGGCAGAACCTTGGGTACCGAGTGGCAAAATGGTTTATTTGACAGAAGAGGAGATAAACCGGAGCATGAGCATTGAACAGTTCAAAGCTAATTTGCAGTATGCGATTGATTTAGATTTTCAACAAGCCTATGTTTGGGGGGTAGAATGGTGGTATTGGCAAAAAAAATATGGCAACCCAGAATATTGGAATGTTGCCACTAGTCTTTTCTACTGACAAAACCTTATTGTTTCCCTCCAGTCTCTAGGATAGAAATTATTTTATCATCGAAATTATCGACCCACTCCTTAAAAGAGCGTTTCGCTTCTGAGGAATGGGTTTTTGATATCGCCTCAGTTATTGCCGAAAGGTCGAAGGTATCAGTTTTGGTCGCTAATCCGACCCTTTCGGCATCGGCGGCATTGCATTTCTGCTCGAAATGATTCCTGGTCGGGATCATCAAGATATCTTTTTGCAGATAAGCAGCTTCAGCTACCGAATCGAAACCGGCGGTGCAGGCATAGGCTGAACAGCTAGCCAAGCGGTCGATGAATTTTTTCCGATCGAGGTAATGGAAGGTCAGATTATCGCCGATTCGTGTTTCCGGGCAACGGGAATCATCCCAGAAAGCCTCAACTTTCTGGGCGGGGTTTCTTCGGCACCAGTCTTTTATCTCTTCGCTGTAGCCGGCGTTGAGGAGGTAGGCGAGAAAGAAGCCCTTATTGGAAGGAAGCTGTTCCTTTATTTCCCGCCTAATTAGCGGCGGGCAGACAAAGATATTATCTTCTGCCAGATCCGGTTCCAGTGAAAACGACAAAGCGATTCGCCGTGCCTGACGCGGGGCAGTGAAAGAATTGAAGAAACGAAAAGAGGCCTTGGCCATCCAGTTGATGTCCGGGAACCGGAAAGAAGGATGGTTGATAAAATATTGGTGGCCGATGCAGAACATCGGGCGCTTTTCCCGGTAAAGGCGGTAATAGTTCCCAGCCATCGATTCATAGAAGTTAACTAAAATATCGGGCTGGCTAGAAAGGACTATCTGACGGATTTTCCTCAAAGCTCTAGTGTAACGCGGCGTTTGCCAGACCGTAAATAGGCTGCTACGGAAGACCTTGATACCTTTATTTTCCTTGTCCGTTATGAAACGCGGGCTATCTATTTTAGTTATCAATTCGGCCGGAACCTGATCTTTGAAAAAGACGGGAAGCGGTTTCTTAACGTCGGCTCCGACGATAATCGATACTACAAAATGCCCCCTAGCTTCCAGTTTTTCTTTCAGGGTTAGGGCCTGGGAGAAATGGCCGCGACCCTCGCCTTGGATGAAGAAAAGATATTTCATGTTGTAATTTTTGGTTTTATTATAGCCGACTGCCCCTACCTAAATAATAAATAGAGCGAAACGATTTTAATAATAATTTAATTATAGAGATAATTAGGCAAAAAGGCAAAAGTAGCGATCAATATATAATGTTGATTAAAAAGAACTTTTTAGTTAGCATAATGCCATTGGAGATGATATAATCATTTTATGTCAAATAGTCTAAAAAATTTTTTTTGGCACCCTGATAATTGGTGTAAATTATTGGTATGGGCAGGGTTATTTGGCCTAACTATATTTTTCCATTCTGATCATGGTTTTAACGGCGACGAGGGGATAATTTTAAATGGCGCCTGGAACTTGATTAATAAACGCCATCTGTATGGTGATTTTTTTGAGTTTATACCCCCGGGTAGTTTTTATTTGCTTTTTGGTGTCTGGAAGATTTTTGGTGTGAATTTTTTGGTCGCTAAAACATTAGCTATATTATTTTTGTTCCTCGGAGCGGTAGGTTTATATAAAATAGCGCGGTTAGTTATTAAAAATGAACTGGTAAATATTTTAGCCCCTCTAACTTTTGTCATAATGTCTGGCTGGTGGTGGATTATTAACCATAATATCTTTAATTTGACGTTTTTAATCTGGTCTAGCTATTTCTTTGTCCGAGGATTGGATAATTTTAAAAAAACAGATTTTGTGGCCAGTGGTTTTTTGGCTGGTGTGGCGATTTTATTTCTTCAACAGAAGGGCTTGGCTTTTTTTGGCGCTTCATTTCTATTCCTAATAATTTTAGCAATTTTAAAAAAACGGGCCGTATACTTAAGATCTATTGGGTTATTTGTTGTATCTAGTTTTCCGCCCTTGCTATCATTGTGTTTTTGGCCGTTGAAATTAATTTTTTATAATCTTGTCCAGTATCCATTTTTAGGATATATAGTCGTCAATAGAAGATCTTATGGCTTATTAATCGCCAGTTTGATTTTGTGGTTGGTTTCCCTTTTAATATTATTAGCCACCAAAGAGAAGGCAAAAAAAATTTATTTTTTGCTCTTTCTGCAACTATTTTTTTTGCTGTCGGCTTATCCTCTGCCAGATTTTTATCATATTAGTTTGGTGTTTTTTCCATTTTTGCTAATAATTTTTTATTTAGCCACTAGGATATTTAACATTTATCGGCATAAATTTATTAAAATTTATTTTATTATAATCCTGGTGATAGTTTTGTCAATCCTAACCGTGTTTAATTTATTTGTTAATTCGCCAGCTTTTAGTTTGGAAGAAAACAATAATCATCAACTGATAGATTTTGTTGATATTAATTGTCCGGGAAGATATTTATACTCTGGTCCATTTTCCCCAAATATTTATTTTGAAACTAGAAAATTAAACGCTACGCCATATAGTTTTCTGATAACACGACAAGCAACGTCAGAGCAGTTTGTTGATGCTTTACGTAATTTTAGGGAATATCAACCAACTTGCGCCATCCTGTTATATCCCGAGTCATTTTCTAAGTTCAAACATGATAGAAATAATATATTAGAAACATATATTAGAGATAGGTATAGTTTAATTTATCAGTCATTAAAGGGAGATTTATTTGTTTATAAAAATTTAGAAGATAGTAAATAATAATTGTCTGATTGCCAGATTAATTATAGATAATGAGGCGGGTCTCAGTTAGCAACCAAAACCTTTATTTAAATAAAAAATAGCCTTTTTCGAGACTATTTTTGAGCGGGTAAGCGGAATCGAACCGCCATCTTCAGCTTGGAAGGCTGACATAATAACCATTATACGATACCCGCGATAAAGGCGGGGTTACCCCGCCGATAATCATTAATATTATATAATTTTAGCCCTAAAGTCAATTATTTCGTATCTTTGAGGGAGAGGACGAATCCTAGGCCAGCGATAGTTACGATCGCCATAATGAGGAAGAGGTAGTTGAGCGGGAAGAAACTAGTAACCAAGATAGCCAAAATCGGTCCGATAATATAGCCTAAAGGTATGGTTGTCCGGAAAATGTTGATGCAGCCGATATCCTTAGCTCCGACTAGCTTGAAAAAATAGGTTTCCCTCATCGCTTCGACTAAGGCCGCCCCGACCCGGCTAGCGAATAGGACGGCAGCCCAGAGCCAGGCTGTCGGCGTTTCAATCAAATAGAATAAAAATAAGGAGACAGATATGATGAAGATGCCGATGAACATTATCTCTTTCTCTCCGATATATTTGTCAGCGATTATTCCGGCCGGGATTTCGAAAATCAGGAAGGGGACGAGCATCAAGGAAAAGATGACACCTAATACCCCCCAATCCATACCAAGGTTCTGGTGCAGGTAGATGGGGATATAGACGACAGCCGAGCTGTAGAAAATCTGAAGCAATAAAGCGATGGAGAAGATGCCGCGTAGGTTCTTGTTTCTCCACATCTTCTTGATCGTTGAGGCAATCTTTTCCTTAGAATATTTAATATCATCCTTTAGGCTACGTCCCTGGTATAAGAATATGAGGAAAGCGGGGACGACCAGCAAGGCCGCGACCAAGAAAGTCAGAGTATATTCCCCATTGCTAATCAACCAGCTGGCTAATGACGGAGAAATAATCCAACCGAGGTTAATAAAAGTGAAATAAATCGTCCTAGTTTCTCCGACAGACGAATTTTTAGAAAAATATTCCACCAGGACATCCATATTAATCCATAGTAAGTTGGTGGCGATAGTGTACAGGATAATCGCCAGGAGTGCGCCTAAGCCGTTATCAGCCGCTGTCAGCCCTAAGAGGGAGATGAGATAGACTACGAGGACCACTTTGGTCATGAAGTAGTTGGTTAGCCGCTTTATCCATCGTGGGTAGAATATAATAACTAAGACTGTTAAGAGGTTGGAGATTATGAAAAATATGCTGACTAGCTTGAGGCTGACGAATTGTCCCAGGAAGTTAGATTGGAGATAGGCGGGTAGGGCGTTAGAAATGGCCAGGAGCAAACCCAAGACGTATAAGATGGAGAGCTGGAAGTTATAGTTTTTCTTCGTTTTTTTTCCAGGCATGGGAGTGGAAGATTATGATTAATGAAGAAATAATTATGATTGCTAAACTAATTATTTGCGGCCATCTGAGGCCGAAACAGGCCGGTGTCCGGTCAAGGCGGATATATTCCAAGAAGAATCGCAATATAGAGTATAATATCATATAAAGAGCGGTTAACAAAGCGAAAAAATGGCTATTTAGCTTATCCTTCTTTGATGCATAAGAAATAGCTAATAGCAGGATGATAAATATCAGCAAATCGCCCAAACTTTCATATAGGAAAGTGGGCTGAAAATATTGATAGGGGGCGTAATCTGCCGGGCGGTTCATCGGGTTGATGAATATGCCCCAGGGCTTTTCAGTCGGTAGGCCAAAAAGCTCCTGGTTGAAGTAGTTTCCCCAGCGGCCAATCGCTTGGGCTAGAGCCAGGCCAGGGACGACAGAAGCAGTTAAGCGCCAAAAACCTATCCTATGCTTCCAGCTGAAGGCCAGGATGGTCGCTAGCCCGGCGATGACGGCGCCATGGATCGCCAAGCCGCCCCGCCAGATTGCTAATATCTGCCCGGGGTGGGCAAGATAATAAGGAAGTTCGAGACAGACGTCATAAAGCCTGGCGCCAATCAGACCGAAGATAATCAGCCAGAAAGCTAAATCGAATAATTCCTGGCTGGCGATACCGAATCTTTTCGCTAACCGGCAGGAAACGGCGATAGCTGCTAAGATGCCCAAAACCATGAACAAGCCGTACCAATATATATTAACCAGTCCTAAAGAAACGAGGATCGGCTGCGGCTCGAAATTATGGAGAAGGTTGAACATAATATGTGCGGACGGAGAGACTCGAACTCTCAAGGGTCGCCCCGCTAGCTCCTAAGGCTAGTGCGTCTACCAGTTTCGCCACGTCCGCTTCTTCGCAGCTCTAATCGGCGTATTTTTATCTTAAAGGATTATTTTTATAAAGTAAAGAATGTGCTATAATAGGAAAGTAAAATATTTTTTCATTTATCTTTGACTATCTATGTTAAAAAATAAATTCGTTCGTTTCTTCAAGGAGCTCTCGATTAAGAACGTGCCGCAAGTCGGCGGCAAGAACGCCTCTCTCGGCGAGATGTATTGCCAGCTAGCCAGGAGAGGAATCAAAGTTCCTAACGGTTTTGCTACGACGGCAGCTGCCTATGAATATTTTTTAGAATCGACCGGCTTAAAAAAGGATATCAAAGCAATTCTTAGGGATCTGGACACTAAGGATATCCCAGATTTGATGAGGCGGGGAGCCTTGATTAGGAAAAAAATAATCGCTACCCAGTTGCCCGTTGATTTTTCCCGGGCTATCGTCAAAGCCTATCAGGAGCTATCGGCCAGCTATAAGGTTAAGAATTTGGACGTTGCCGTCCGTTCAAGCGCGACCGCCGAAGATCTCCCAGATGCTTCATTCGCTGGCCAGCAGGAAACCTTCCTGAATGTTACTGGCGAGAAAGATCTTCTTTTAGCTGTTAAGAAATGTATCGCTTCGCTATTTACGGACCGCGCTATCTCCTATCGGGTCGATAAGAAATTTGACCATTTTTCCATCGCTCTATCAGTCGGGGTCCAGAAGATGGTTCGTTCCGACCTAGGTTCTTCCGGTGTTATGTTTACGATCGATACGGAATCCGGCTTCAGGAACGCCATCCTGATAAATTCCATCTTCGGCTTAGGGGAGAATATCGTCCAGGGGCATGTCACTCCGGATGAATTCTATTTCTTCAAGCCGACCCAGAAGATAATTTCTCGCAGCTTTGGCCGCAAAGATATAAAGATGGTTTATAGCTCCCAGGGCGGCCGGCCGGTGAAAAACGTCAAGATCGCTGCTAATGAGCAATTAAAGCCGTCCCTGACCGATCGGCAGGTGGTCCAGCTGGCTAAATGGGGGATGTTGATCGAGGAACATTATAGACGGCCCATGGATATAGAATTTGCCCTGGATGGCCGTAATAATGAACTGTATATCATTCAGGCCCGGCCGGAGACGGTCCAAAGCGTGAAGAATCGGAACGTGATCGAGCATTATAAGCTAGCCAAGAAAGGCCGGGTTATAATTTCCGGCCAGAGCGTCGGCAATAAAATCGGCGCCGGTGAAGCCAACCGGATAATGGAGGTAAGGCATATTAGCAGCTTTAAAGCCGGCCAGGTCCTAGTAACCGACATGACGGATCCGGATTGGGAGCCGATCATGAAGATTGCTTCGGCAATCGTGACTGACAAAGGCGGCCGGACTTGCCATGCGGCTATCGTTTCCCGGGAACTGGGCGTTCCATGTATCGTTGGCACTAGACAGGCCTCCAGGCTGATAAAGACCGGCCAGAAAGTGACTGTCTCTTGCGCTGAAGGGGAAACGGGCCATGTCTATGAAGGCCAACTGCCTTTCAAGGTCGAAGAGACTGATATTAAGAATCTAAAAAGGCCGAAGACCAAGATTATGCTCAATATCGGTGAGCCCGATTTGGCTTTCGGTTCCTCGTTTATCCCGAACGACGGCGTCGGGCTTGCCCGCCTAGAATTTATAATTAATAATTATATCAAGATCCATCCCCTAGCCCTGGTAAATTATGGCCGCCTAAAGGATCGGAAAGTCAGGCAGCAGATTGATAAGCTGACGGTGGGTTATAAGAATAAGCCCCAATATTTCATTGATCGCTTGGCACAGGGGATCGCTATGATTGCCGCCGCTTTTTATCCTAAAGACGTCATCCTGCGTTTGAGCGACTTCAAGACGAATGAATACGCTAATTTGATTGGAGGCCGGGATTACGAGCCGACTGAAGCCAACCCGATGATTGGTTGGCGCGGAGCCAGCCGGTATTATTCTCCTCAATTTCTGCCGGCCTTCGAATTAGAATGCCGGGCGATCAAGAAAGTCAGGGAAGAGATGGGTCTAAAGAACCTCAAGGTGATGATTCCGTTCTGTCGGACGGTCGAGGAGGGTAAGAAGGTCCAGCAGGTAATGGCGGAGAACGGTTTACGCCGAGGGCAGGAAGGGCTAGAGGTATATGTGATGGCCGAAATTCCCTCCAATATCATATTAGCAGAAAAGTTCTGCCATATCTTTGACGGGTTTTCTATCGGCTCCAATGACCTAACGCAGTTAGCGCTTGGCATCGATCGCGATTCTGGCGGTACGCTATCGGTCGCCGGCGTAGCAAACGAAAAGAATGAAGCAGTTAAGGAATTGATTAAGAATCTTATCAAGATTGCTAAGAAATACCGGCGCAAAGTCGGCATTTGCGGCCAAGGCCCGAGTGATTTCCCTGATTTCGCCGAATTTTTGGTCGAAGAGGGGATAGATAGTATTTCCCTTAACCCAGATACGACCGTTTCCACCACCCTGGCGATTGCTAACCATGAAAGGAAGCTCCGCCGCAGTCGGGGGATACTGAGTCTATTCTTCTAAGAAAGAATATTCGTTTATAAAAAACACTCCCGGAAGGGAGTGTTTTTTATATATAGACTATGCTTATTCTATGACTTGGATTTTAGCGACTTTGACTCCGAAGTGGATAGCATCATCATAATCTTTCATCCAGACATCAACCCGGTTAGCATGGCGCCGGTTCATCCGGTCACGGACAACAAATACTTTCTCGCCGAACAGTTCCGGAATCATTACTTTAGCCCCGAAGGGAAGGAAGTTGGCGGCAATAGTATCTTCTTTTCCTGACCGGCAGACATTGAAGCCGTTAGCCGTAGTGCAGGGGTCGCTATCAGTCTGAGCAACGTCAGAGTTGTAGGCCGTGATAGTATGGGTGCTGGTGCTGAGGATTTTTATAGGTTTAGGCTCGGGCCGGTTGACGACAGGGCCAGAGGTGACCCTTGGAGCCATAATTGGCGCCTGGTCAGCCTGGTCAGCCGCCGTTTCCTGGTTTTCTGCTTGCTTTACAGCGTCGTCAGCCAGGGCCGGGGCATAAAATAGGGCAAATTGAAAGATACAGGCAACCAATATCAATAAAATTAGGTTCTGTCGGCTATTAAGGGGCACGACTTCTTCCTTGATAATTTGGAGTATTTTCATATTTGTTTAATATTAGCCTAATTAAAAAATCCCTACTCTATCATATTCATGATATTGAAGCAGGGATTTTCTTGACCGATTAACTTAGCATGGCTAAGGATAAAAGTCAACTGTCTGGTGGGGATAAGTTATTGACAGATTTTATCAATTGTGATATAATTACCTAACAATTAAATAGTTATTCAACCACCAACGGATGGGATTTTCCGTTCATTTAAAACCGAAAAAGTAACAAAAACGAATATAATGAAAAAGTCAGTCATTATTATGGTGATGTTGGTCGTTTCGACCGTTTCCGCCATCAGTTTGAGCGCCCAACCTACGAAACAGGAGCGCAAACAGCTTGAATCCTTGGATCGTGAGATCCGGAAGCTTGACTTCCAGATCAATCGTCTGGAACTCAAGATATACTCCAGCGGCTATTCCCATATTGATTATTTAGGGGAAATAAAGATCCTAAAGGCCAAGGTTGACTCTTTGGCCAGATTCAAACCTAAGAACGTAGTCGAGATGGCCCAGCGCGACGCCCAGATCACCAAGCTGGATAGTATGATCCAGCACGATTATCAGCAGCTGGCCAAACAGCCCGATGTTCGCAACCTTGTCCAGGACCTGAACTGGAAATGGCAGCACCTTGAAAAGTTAATCAAGATTCGAGATGTAATTTATGACCACGTGTACACCTCCAACCAAATCCCCAAAGAGATGGGCAATGTGACTGTACATCGCCGTCTAAATTCCAATGTTGTCCGTCGCCAGGAAATGGTGATTGGCAAGATTGAGAACAACCTCAACGGGACTTCGGTGTCGGTCGCACCGACCGACACTGGCATGATCACCTCTGCTGGTTACAAGGTAATATTCCACAACTATTACTACGACAATGTCAATTTTAGGGTTGAGCCACTTAATGGCGGAGACCGGACATCCTACACGCTTAAGTCGGGAGGTAAGGAAGTCCATTATCTTATCCCTGGGTCATACCTAATACACTATTACAGCGCCGGGACTGAACTCTGCTCGCCTCAGATTATGACCATCGACGGTCAGGTGCGATCTTATGAGGGTGAACCATGCTACAATTTCGCCTATATGCCGAATTCCATCAGGCGTTAAGATCGGATCTGCCGGTGAGTAATCACTAAAACTTTCATTCGTATCACAAAATAAAGGGGAGATCGCTTTCATTGAGCTTTCTCCCCTTTAAAATTGTTTAAATATTGATAGGTTTTTTATCCACCAGTAAAGCCCTGCGGTTTGACTGATCCGCCTCCGAAAGGTAGAACCTTGAAGATGAAATAAGTGATAGCGAAAGCCGCTAAGACTACCACTAGGCCAATAACGGCCATGGTTATAGTTTTAGTGGCTTTTTTTACTTGTTCTTCATTTCCGCCCGCTGTCATCCAGCGGAAGCCGGAGAAAAGCACGAGGACTAGGAAAATGACGGCCAGGAAGCCGAGGGCCGTTTGAATTATGACCGCTACTAAGTGTCCGATGGTGGTTCGGCCGTAGTTGGCCGTCTTAGCGACCTCATCAGTCATCATATTCAGTTCTTCCAGTCCTTCCGTATCGATCAATTGGGCAGAGGCACCGTGAGAAGCAAAGACGATGATAAGCAGTGACCAGGCTAGAAGAAGATATTTTTTCATATTATCCCTTGAGTATTAGATTTTGTAAGACAAAATTCCAAAGCGTCCAGGCCGAAACGGCTACGATTAAGCCGATTACAGCCTGTTTGATGGTGTTCATGGCTTTTTTTACTTGTTCTTCGTTTCCGCCCGCTGTCATCCAGCTGTATCCGGCTAAGATCATGAGGATTATGAAGACTACGCCGAGGAGGCTCAGAAATAGCCCGACGACTGTACCGATGATTATCGGCGTCGAAACAGATGAACTGGTATTATAGCCGCCAGCCGTCCCGACCGCCGTCAGCATTTTTAAGAGATGGTTAGATTCCGTGCTCGATTCGGCTTGAGAGCCCTCCGCCGAAACGCTAGCCGGAATTATCATTAGGGAAGCCGCTAAAATTAAGGCAAAGATTATTTTTTTCATATTTTCTGATTATTTAGAAGCAGACGTTAGGAGCAGACGAGAGAATACGCTCCCCAGGAAAGAGCTCATTAGATAGGCGGCGAGTATAAGGCAGAGCCCGATTAGGAGATTGCGGATGGTGGCTTTAGCCTTCTTCGTCTTCTCTTCGTTGCCAGCGGCTTGCATCCAATTATTTCCAGCTATGAAAGCCAGGACTAAGAATATGGCCCCGACTAGGCTTAAGGCGAGGCGGATTATGGTACCGATCAGGTTCGCCAAGTTAGCATCCTTATTATAGCCGTCGCCCGCCAGATTATTCAGATTATTGTTATATTCAAGCAGTTTATTGTCGTTCAAGAGGCCTGCTTGGGCGAAATTAAAAGCCAGGAGGGAGATGAGGACTGCGATAATAGCGATTATCTTCTTCATATTTATATCTTTATTAGCCCCCTAAGCGCTTCAGGATGAAATAGCTGATGACGTAAGCGGATAAGACTATTATCAGTCCGAACACAGAAGACATCAGTATGCCATTAGCCTTTTTGACTTTCTCCTCGTTGCCGCCGGCTGTCATCCAGATGAAACCGCCGTAAATCAGGAGAACCATGAAAATTACGCCGACAAATCCCAGGACGCTATAAATTACATTGCCAATTAGCTGTTCTGGCGTAGTGGCATCACCGTCTGTAGCATAGCCGCTAACTTCGGCCGTTTTGTTCAAGCCGCTTTTTTCTTTAAAGGTGTAGGTGTCTTCAGCCAGGGCCGGAAGGGAGAAACAAAGGCTGATAATTAAAAACGCTAGGATGATTATTGATTTTGAGAAGAAATTCTTTTTCATTATATTAAAGCTTCACCCAAGAAAGACGTCAAAGCATAGGCGGCCAAGACGATGATAATCCCTATGATAGCATCTCTTAGTAGCGTCTTAGCTTTAGAAATTTGTTGTTCATTGCCCTGGGATACCATCCACAAGACTCCAGCGTATATCATTAGAACGAAGAAAAGAACGCCCACGAAGGATAGGACAGTGCCGATCAGTTGTCCGGCCTTAGTTTGTAGGAAACTTTCTGGTTTTAAGGGGTCTATTTGACTTTTATAAGCGTCGACCGCATTAGCGGTCGAATTGAGACCTTCTAAGGTCGGGTCCACATTGTCCGCCCAGGTTGGCGATAGAGAGAAGAGACTTAGGGCCAAAAGGAAGAAGATAGAAAATATTTTTTTCTTCATAGAGATTTATTCACTGGCCTAAACATAAGCCCAGCTTACGCTTAGGCCAGTGGCACTCATCAGGCGATGAGAGTCACTGGGTAGTTTATTATTCCGCTACGTCATGTTAGTAGCACTGTTAAGGGAGTTGAATATGAATGTGGCTATCGCCCAGGCCATCAAGATGATAACCAGGCCGATAACGCCTGCTCCCATCAATTTTTTAGCTTCGGAAGCCTTTTCTTCGTTCCCTCCGGACGTCATCCATTTGAAACCAGCCAGTATGATAATGACCACTGCGATTACGCCCAAGAAACCGAGCGCGATAGTGATTATCCGACCGATGACGGTTCTCGGGTCTTCTACGGTCATGGAGCCGTTGATCCCATTGTTGATTTCCCCAATACCGTAGTTAACTTGTGCCATGGCTAGCATGGGCAGAGTCAGCAAAGAGATAATCGCGAGAGACAGTAAGTATTTTGAGAATTTTTGCATATTTCACCACCTTTCTAGTTTTTATTTTTTTAGCTTACGTTTCTAATTCTAATAAAATTCTTTATGCTAGAATAGGGGCAGGAGGCTTGTTTTATTGGCTATTTTATGGCAAAAATCAAAAAGCTTAAATTTATCTGGTTTTTGGACTTTTTTTCTATATTTCTTTGTTTGGGCTGCCCTTGAATAACTCTTTCAGCTACCTGGACCCTGGCTGGCGATGAGAGTCACTACATGTAGTTCACTATTATTTCGGCGGTTCCGACGGTGCGGTGTTTCCCCCCATTCCAGTAGCACTGTTAAGGGAATCGAATATGAATGTGGCTATCGCCCAGGCCATCAAGATAATAACCAGGCCGATAACGCCTGCTCCCATCAATTTTTTAGCTTCGGAAACCTTTTCTTCGTTCCCTCCGGCCGTCATCCATTTGAAACCAGCCAGTATGATAATGACCACTGCGATTACGCCCAAGAAACCGAGCGCGATAGTGATTATCCGACCGATGACGGTTCTCGGGTCTTCTACGGTCATGGAGCCGTTGATCCCATTGTTGATTTCCCCAATACCGTAGTTAACTTGTGCCATGGCTAGCATGGGCAGAGTCAGCAAAGAGATAATCGCGAGAGACAGTAAGTATTTTGAGAATTTTTGCATATTTCACCACCTTTCTAGTTTTTATTTTTTTAGCTTACGTTTCTAATTCTAATAAAATTCTTTATGCTAGAATAGGGGCAGGAGGCTTGTTTTATTGGCTATTTTATGGCAAAAATCAAAAAGCTTAAATTTATCTGGTTTTTGGGCTTTTTTTTCTATATTTCTTTGTTTGGGCTGCTCTTGAATAACTCTTTCAGCTATCTCGATCCTGATTTTGGATGGCATCTGAGGGTCGGCCAGGAAATCGCTCAGACCGGTTCTGTCCCGCATGACAATCTTTATAACTATACTTTCACCGGGCATTGGGTCGACCATGAATGGCTAAGTAATTTTCTAGTTTATCAAGTCTATTCTCATTTTGGCTATGTGGTCCTTAGCGTCATGTTCGCTTTCCTTATTATCGTTGTTTTGCTGATATTAGCTTCTCGGGCCCGCTTTATGTTTCCTGACAAGTTTTCTCCCTTTCTCCTGGCTTTTTTACAGCTGGTTGGGGTAGCAGCTTGCCTGCCGCATCTTGGTATCAGGATTCAGGAAGTAGCCTGGCTATTTTTACTGATCCTGTTAATCGGTCTACATTCCTATAATAAATCAAAGGATTGGCGTTGGCTTGTATTCTTCCCGTTTTGGTTGTATCTTTGGGCAAATCTCCATGCCAGTTTCTTGATAGGTTTTTTTCTGTTTTTCGCTTTCATAGCCGTCAAATCCTTAGAAAAGTTGATTGCTGGTTTCCGTTGTTCCAATTGGCTGGACAAGTCCCGGTTTATAGGTTGGAATAACATATGTTTATTAGCAGTTAGCCTCGCCGTATCCTTATTATTCGCCTTCTTTACTCCCTATCGGGGCGAACTATTCTCTTTTTTGGGCGGTTATGGCAATACGGTCTATTTTTCCTATATCGAAGAATGGCTATCACAATTTTCCTATCCTTTCCTATATCGTCAATTGTTTTATTTGGCGATAGTATTCCTGGCCATTCTAGTCTATCTTTATGAAGTTTATCGTCGGCAGAGGAAATTAGATCTCTGGACGTTATGCGTCGTCAGCCTTTTTTTCCTTCTGGCTTTCAAGTCGCGTCGGCACTTTCCTTTGCTCTTCGTGAGCTCTTTTTTCTTCCTGGTAGAAGTCTATACCCCGTATTTTTATATAGAATCAGGCAAACAGCGGCAGAAAAGCACGGTTTGGTTGAACGTCTATTTGCTATTAGCGATCATCCTTTTGACTGTTTCACAATTTTTTCAGATTCGTTGGATAACTGATCCTTTCACTGGCTTTTGCCGGTCTTTTCCTTGTGGAGCCGTAGAATTTCTCAAATCAAGACCAGATGCCGGGAATATCTTCAACCATTATTGCTGGGGAGGATACCTGATTGCCGTCTGGCCGGAAAAAAAGATCTTTATCGATGGTCGTTTGCCGCAAGTCGAATATGCTGGGCATACTTTCATAGAGGAATATATGGCTTTTTATAAGGCAGAAGATAGTCCTAAAAAATTAGCGGAATATGATATCAGGATGGTTATCTTGCCTGCTAAAGATTCGAGCTTGAAGATACATAACTGGGAAAGGCTTATATTTATGATTAGGGAAAAAGAATTGGATAGTGTTAACCCCCTCCGTGGTTATCTGATGTCGGCGCCAGATTGGCAACGCGTTTATTACGATCCCGTAGCAGCTGTCTTTATAAAGAGAGAATAATGACTTATGCTAATAGAATTTTGCCTGCCGATAAAAAATGAAGAAAAGATACTGGGCGCTAGCCTGGAAAAGCTGTTGTCTTTCTGCCAGCAAGCCGGTTTTGACTTTGATTGGCGTATCGTTGGCGTAGTGAACGGCTCGACTGATAGCTCGGCCGCAATTTGCCGGGAGTTTAAGCGCCTTTTCTCGGGCCGGGTAGATTGTTTCGAGGTATCCGAGCCAGGACGCGGACGGGCACTAAAAAAATATTGGCAAACCAGCCGGGCGGATATCTGCGCCTATATGGATGCAGATTTGGCTGTCGACCTGAGGTTCCTGCGGCCGTTGATCGAGCCGCTTATCAGAAATGAAGCGGATTTGGCTATCGGTTCCCGGCTTTTGGGCGATTCCCAGACTAAGCGTTCTAGCTGGCGGGAATTAATTTCTCATGGTTACAACCTTTTTATCCGTTTTCTTCTCCAACAGAAGGTCTCTGACCTGCAATGCGGTTTCAAGGCGATTAGGCGTCCGGCCTTCGAAGCACTGAGCCCGTATTTTTTGCCGCCACACCGTTTCTACGATTATAATTGGTTCTTCGACACAGAACTTGTAATTTTGTCTGAGAGGCTGGGTTACCGAGTCAAAGAGGTGGCGGTTGATTGGCAGGAGAATCGTTTCCAGAAACGGAAGACCAAGGTAAAATTCCTCCACGATATTCGCCTGTTCATGCTTAATGCCTGGGCCCTCAGAAGACATTTGCGGAAGCTGAAAAAGAGATAGACGAATCTAAAAATCCCTCCAGAGTAGGAGGGATTTTTAGATTATGTCTGTTGGGCTTCTTTATGGCAGGTATTTTTTCCTGGCCAGTTCTTCTTCCCGCTGCTTTTTTTGGGTCGGGATTGCTTTCAAGCTCCTAAGGATGGTGATTAACCAGGCAATCATGATTATGACCCAGAGGCCTAGCCAGAAACGGGCAGAGAAAAAAGGCACTAATTCATAGTTGAAGAAGAGCAAGATTAGGCCGATTAGGGCGTTAGACAAGGAAAAAGTATAAAGGCGGTTCAGGAAACCGCGATAAATCCCGCCCTTCCTCTTGATTAGGGCGATAACCACGGCTAAGGCAGCCAGGAAGATGATAAAAGCGATGAACAGCTTTTGAGCCAGAGGAATCAGCGATTCTGGCCGTAGGCTGAACCAATAGCTGAGAGTTAAGAGGTTTTTCATAGTTTTTATAGTTTCGTAAGAATTAATCCGTAGTGATATGGTCCGGCGTCGAATTCCTCAAGGATGCCTAGCCCGACTTTAGGAGCGGCACTCTTCAAGGCTTCTGTCTTGACGCGCTTCTCCGGTTGCGGCCCCAAGGGGGAATCTATATTCTTCCATTCTACTATCAGCAGGCGGCCGCCTCTTTTGAGTAGCCGGATCGCTTCCCTCAAAATCTCGATCTTCTTATCCGATTGGTGCAGGACATTTACTAATAAAGCGCCATCCAAGCTACTAGTCTCTATCTTAGCGCCCTTGAAGATTTCTAAATTGCTCCAAACGGTTTCAATCTGTGGCAAATTTTCTTTCTTAGCCCTAGCTTTTATCTCCTCCAGCGTCGGCTTCAGGATATCAACAGCAAAGACTTTTCCTTGGCGTCCGACCAGGCGGGCCAAGGGGAAGACAAAGAAGCCGAAATTGCCACAGCCCAGTTCTGCCAGATGTTGTTTTTCTGATACCATTATTTTACGCAAAATGGAATCGATGTCAAATAAGACAGTCTTTTTTATCTCTAACATATATTTTTATTTAATCTTCGACTAAAATTTGCCTGGTAACTGAATTTTCCCGGCTATATTTTTTCTTAGCTGTGATGGTCATCTCGTTTAATCCTTTCTTCAGATTGATGGTCTGGGAAAAAGAACCTCCATGATTGTTTAGGACAATTTCGCCATTGATTCTGACCTCAGCCTCTTTTTCCGTTTGGCCGTTGACCGTTAGGGCAGTTACCTTAGTCACGAGGTTCTTATCAGGTTGCAGTATCTCTAGGTAGGGCGGAGTGGTTATCTGGCGGAAATAGAAGCTCAAGTAAAGGAAGCAGGTTATCACCGCCATCGCGATCAAAGCATTCCTGATGATTCGCGGGAAGATTATGAATCTGCTCTTTTTGACGATCTTTTGCGAGAAAGGATCCTGTTTCGAGCTGTCATCTGTTAATGGTAGGAAATTTCTCAGCAGCTCGCGTGGTGGTAGACCTAAGAAGGAAGCATATTCGGTTAGGAATTTTTTCCCGTATAATCCGGCCGGCAATCTCTCTAAGTCCTCTTCTTCTAGGGCAATTAAATAATCGGTCCGAATACCAATTTTTCTAGAGACATCATCAATCTTCAAACCTTTGGTTAGCCTGGCTTGGCGCAGCCTTTCGCCGCTGTTTTCCTCTTGGTATAGCTTTTTAGGAGTAAAGGTGATCATGGTGGAACCGCTAGTTGGTTCTATTTTTCTTCTACTAGCCCCTGGGTGGTGAGGTCCATCTTTTTTCCGTTCCAGTCGATGCCCATGCTTTTCAAGACAAATTTGATGATTAGGAAGCTGGAAAAGACGATTACTAGGCCGACAACCGCAGCAATCAGTATCTTTTTAGCCTTGTCGATGCTCTGGCTATTGCCGGCTGATATCAAAAACATCAGACCGCCGTAGACGAACATCAGGAGGGATAAGGAGCCGACGACTCCTAACACCCAGTTCGAGGCTCTGATGGCTAGGATGGTGAAATCATCAAGGACATAGTTACCTTCCTGATAGGCGCTATCAGTTGTGTCGACAATCGAGTTTTGCACTTGAGCGTGCGATAGCGGCAGTCCGATAGTCAGGGTTAGGCCAACAAGGAAAGAAGTAATGATTATTTTTTTAGTCATAAGATGATTAATTAATTGTCTGTTGGACTTTTGAGGCGGCCTGGTTGATTATATTTTGCAGGCGTTCGCCGGTATTTTCGACTACCGCGTCAATCATCTCCTTAATCGCTTCTTCGGCGGCGGCAACGTTCTTACCCTTATACCAGCTTTTGGCTGTCAAGACTTGGCTGGCAAAAACACTTAACTCGTCATTATTTCTACTGCCGTTTACTAGGGAACGCAGGGCTGGTGGGCGCTTGGTCTTCTCCAGATAGGTCCTAGCTTGTTCTTCTTTGGTAATGAATTGGATGAAGTCCCAAGCTTCGTTCGTATGGGCACTTTTTTTAGAGACAACCTCTACCCAGTAATTGGCGAAATTAACTGGCGGGTTTCCCTCGATTTGCGGGAGAGTGGCAACGGAGAAGTTGAGTTTTGGTGCTTGGGCCTTGATAGTCGGGAGGTCATAGGAATAGCTGAGCATCATTGCTAAGTTACCGCTGATAAACATGCTGAGCGAGTCAGGCAGTTCGCTATTCCAGGAATAGGCTTCAGTCGTCGGGTTGGTGAAATCAGTATAGAAGATCAAGGCTTGCAGGCCGGGGTTATAATTGGTGTTTCGGTTGTTCTCCGGCACAGCATTGAAAGCTACCCGGTTGCCTTCAAACATGACGGCACCGTTCTGCATCATGAGGACCGAAAGTATGTCGCTGAAACGATTGACGTTGCTGCTCCCGCCTAAGGCCACGCCGGACTGGATGATACCCTTTTTCGAGTCCTGTTTGGTCATTTTTTTGACGGCCTGGAAGAAATCTGCGTTCCAATATTTCGGTACTTGGCTGATGCCGGCGTTATTGAACAGGTCTTTATTATAAAAAAGCGCCAGGGTATCAACGGATAGGGGTAGGCCATAGACTTGGTTATTGTCTAAGATGACATCATAACCGACAACGTCGACAAAATTATCCCTTATTTCTTTGAGCGATAAGCTGTTAGTCGTCCGGAGCTGGTTGACCACCTGTTTCTTTACCGTTCCGGTCGTCACTGGGTATACCATAGTGATGGTTGCCGGCATAGGTGTTAGCTTGGATTGGTATTTCTTTAGCCAGGTATTGTGGATTGAGAAAATATCCGGGCCACGATCTTCCGCCAAGGCATTGAGCAACTCTTTTTCGTATTCGTCATAACGCAGTTTCCGGTAGTCAATCTTGACATACGGGTGCAGGGCTTGGTATTTCGTAATTATTTCTTGGAAAGAGTCAGAATCATCGAAGACTCGCCAGTAGGTCAAGGTAACCGGCTTCATAGCTTCTTCGGTCGCTTTATTGGTGAGCTTGCAGCCAAAGCCTGCGGTTAAGACAAAAACGGCCAGTAAGGATAAGATCGTTATTTTTTTGAGCATATTTTTATTTTTTATTTCCGCTTTTATTATAACAAAAATAACTTGATTATTCCAATTTTCCCTCGGGTTTGCCAGAGACGGATAAAGACCGCTCGGAAGCGGTCTTTATCGTGTTTTTGGCAGTCTGGAAATAGCTTATTTCTTTATATCTTCCAGCTTGACGCTTAGCAGTTTGCTGACGCCATCTGATTCCATTGTTACGCCGTAGAGGACGCTGGCCCGACGCATGGAGGCGCGGTTGTGGGTGATGACGATGAATTGTGTTTTATTAGACAAATCATCTAATATCTTGGCCAAACGTTCCGAGTTAGCTTCGTCCAGGGCAGCATCAACTTCATCCAAGACTACGAAGGGAGAGGGGTTAGCGCTGATGATGGCGCAGATTAGCGCGATAGCCGTTAAGGCGCGTTCACCGCCAGAGAGCATAGAAACGGCCTGGATCTTCTTGCCTGGAGGCGTTGCTTGGATATCGATGCCGGCTAGGCCGACGGCATTATGTTTCTTGAGGAAGCGCAGGCGTTTCAGCTTTTCATCGGTTTCATTCTTAGCCTCTGTTTCTGCCGCCGTCAGGCCGCCAATCGGTTGGTTTTCTGCTGCCGGAGCGGCTGTTTTCCCCTGGTTAGCCGCCGCTTCTTTTTCCAGGTCCTCGATCATGACCTTGGAGATCTTGGCCTGCCCGCCGTTGAAAAGGATCTTGAAGTAATCGTTGAATTTTTCGGATATGACCTTGAATTCCTGGTCGAAACGACTTTTAATATTCACATCCAGCTCATAGATTATTTTTTCCAGTGATTCGATTGCCTGGCTGAGGTCAGCGGTCTGCTGGCTCAGGAAGTCGTATCGTTCTTTGGTTTCGCGATATTCTTTTTCTGTTTCCGGGTCGATGCCACCAATCAGCTCCAATTGGTTCTTATACTCCCCGATTTTATTGCTGAGACGCTCTAGATCAATCATCTCCTCGGTTAGTTGGTGCTTTTGAATAGCAGTTATTTCCAACCCATCGTTGCGGATATTGGCTTCTAGGTCTTCTAATTTGGTTTCCTGGCGCGTAGATTGGACCTTGAGTTCGTTCAATTCATCATTCAGACCGTTAAGCTCTTGCTGCAAGTCTTGTAGATGTCGCTGGTAATCGAAAATTAAGGATTTCTCTTGGTCTTTAGCAGCATTAAATTTATCCAGCTCGGCAGTCAGGTTCCGGATTTGTGAATTTATTGTCTCAAGCTTCTTTTCTAACTCATGCTTTTCCGCTTGGGTCTTGGCCGTCTCGGCTGGCGCTGATTTTTTCCTAATTTGTCCCCGGATATTATCTAGACTCTGTTGTGAACGCCCTTCCTGGTCCTTTAAGATACGTAGGCGTTCTTCATACAAGGAAATTTTATGACGCTCTTCGCTTAATTTTGTAGAAATTTCCTGCTTTTTTTCATTCAAGCTGATAATTTCATCTTGGATTTCTTTGATTGCCTGGAATTTTTCCAGGTTATCTTCAGCCAGGAAACCCTTGATCTTTTTCTTAAAATCTTCTTTCGCCGCTTGCAGCTGTTCTTTTAAGTCGGCCAAGTCTTCTCGGCTGGCGATTTCTTCCAGGCGCTCCAGGAATTCGGTGATAAGCCGGTTTATCTCATTCCGGTTCTGTCGCGGCTCTTGCCCGGAAGGCAGTTCCTGGCTAGCTGCCCGGAGCTTGTCGTTAGCTGTTTTTAGTTCCTTGTTCAAGCGTTCTAAGCTTTCTGCTAGCATTCTCTCTCCTTCTCGGTTGCGATTCTTTTCTAAGGCGCCTATTTCCAAGATAATCTTCTCATGCTCCGCCTCCAATTCGCTCGCCTTGCTGTTCAGCCAGGAAAGGTCGAATTGGCCTTGAGATTCTAGGCCAATCTCTAGCTCCGCTTGGATCTTGGCTAGCTGTTTCTGGAGCAGATTCTTAGCATTATTTAATTCCTGGAGTTTGGGTTGTAGGTCGCTTATTTCTCGATTGTTATCGGTCGCCCTTATTTTATTGAGCTCTTCGTTCAGCTTGGCAAATTTTTTTTCGCGGTCTAGTTTCACCTTTTCCCGTTCCAAATAGCGCTTGTTATATTCTTCCAGTTTGGCGTCGATACTTTGCCAGATTTCATGGTAGTAGTCGAGCTGGCTAGTTTTTAAATTGGTTTCGATCTGACTGCGTTTGTTAAGTTTTTCCACTTGTCGCGTCAAGCTCCTGAGCCGGGGTTTAATCTCAAGGAGCAGCATATCGACCTGTTGCAAGTTTTCATAGCTCGATTCTAGCTTATTCAAGGCGGCATCGCGTTTGATCTGGAATTGCTTGACGCCGGTTGCCTCGTCGAAAAAATCTTTCCGTTCGGCCGTCGAGGTGTTCAAGAAATTCTCGACCAAGCCTTGGCCGATAACGCTATATGTCTTTTGGCCGAAATTGGCTTTGGCTAAGAGCATCTGGATGTCAGCCAGCCGGACTCGGCTGTTATTGAGCAGGTATTCGCTTTCGCCGCTCCGGAAGATGCGGCGCGTGATATCTATTTCCGGACAATTCAGGATTATCTTTTCCAGGTCGCTTTCGTTTTCGATGGTTTCCGGCATCCTACCCTTATTCTTGCTGGCTTCTGCATTATTGAGATGCAGAGAAACCTCAGCCATGCCTAATTGTCCCTTTTGGTCGGAACCGGAAAAGATGACATCTTCGCTCTTTTTGCCGCGCAGGGTTTTTAGGCTCTGTTCTCCGAGCGCCCAGCGGACGGAATCGGCGACATTGGACTTCCCGGAGCCGTTTGGACCGACGATGGCAGTCAGTCCGCGCTTTTGGCCATCGATCAGGCCGGGGAAGACGAGCTTATTCTTATTGGCGAACGACTTGAAACCTTTGATTTCCAGCTTTTCTAGATACATAGGGCCGCTATTTGATTTAAATGGTTTGATATATAATAATATAATAAAGGTTTATTTTTAAAAAGACAACTAAAATTATGATAATTTCTCTAAGCGGCGCGCTCGGTTCCGGCAAGAGCACGATTGCCCAGATGCTGGCAGAAAAATTAGGCTGGCCGCGCTATTATATGGGTGGTTTGCGCCGGGAAGCGGCCAAGAAAATGGGCTTGACCTTGGAAGAGTATAATAAACTGGGGGAGAATGACCCGACGACCGACCTGGAAGTCGATGAGAAGCTCCAGAAGAGACTGGCTGAGGCCGTGCCTGATTTCATTATCGAGGGCCGGACTGCCTGGTATTTCCTGCCCCAATCCCTTAAAATCTATTTAGATGTTGACAAAGAAGAAGGTGCTAAACGTATTTTCTCTAATCTTCAACAAAAAAATGATAGAAATGAAGCTAAGGGGCTAGATAGCTGGCAAGCCGTTTTAAAAAGCAACCTGAAGCGGGTAGAAAGCGATAGGGCCAGATATGGCAAGTATTATGGTATCGATGTCTATGATACCAATCATTATGATTTTTGCTTTGATACCACGGGCGTGCCCCTAGAGAAGGTTTTCGAAGCGGTCTGGGGTTTCGTAGAAAGCCATCTTGACAAGAAGAAAATTTAATTATAATATTAGACAAGATTTATCTAGATAAAAAGAAATTTTAAACGAGATTTTGCCAATCTCGTTTATATAATTAAAAACCATATGGTTGAGACAAAATTAGAATTAAAGCCCGGGATGACTATCAGGGTCTATCAAAAAATTAAGGAATTGAACTCTAAGGGTGAAGAGAAAGAGAGAATTCAATACTTTGAAGGGTTGATAATTGCTCGTAAGCATAATAAGGAGAAGGGCGCGACGATTACCGTCCGCAAGGTTTCTGACGGCATCGGCGTCGAGAAGATCTTCCCCTTGAACTTACCGACTATCACCAAAATCGAGATCAAGAAGGAAGCCAAGGTCAAACGGGCCAAATTATATTATCTGCGAGGCGAATACAAGAAGAGGTTAAAGGAAAAAGTCGTCAAATAAGACGGCTTTTTCTGGTTGCGCGAGTGCTGTAATTGGTAGCCAGGCTGGCTTGAGGTGCCAGTGCCGCAAGGCGTGGAGGTTCGAGTCCTCTCTCGCGCACAGGTCGGGCGCATAGCTCAGCTGGTTAGAGCACTTCGTTTACACCGAAGGGGTCCAGGGTTCGAATCCTTGTGCGCCCACCCCTAAGAGAAAAGGCTTCCGGGGATTACCGAAAGCCTTTTTTCGAATCAGCTGGCTCAGTCAGTTGGCTGGGTCAAGAGGGCAAGATATAGTGCCCTTACCAGTCTTTCATTGAAGAAACGGATTTCCGCCCTAGACATCGGCCGGAACCGTTCTGTAGTCAAGAAGACGGAGCCGAGGACTAAATAGCCGTCAGGATCGTTCTTATAATATCCGCCGTTACCATCCCGGTTTTCCCAGTAGATATATTTCTCGTCTTCCAATAAAATGGAGACAGAGAAATTTTTCCGTTTAAGCCGGTAGTTGTCGATCAAGATCTGGAGATGGAATCGCGGCTGGCTGATGAGGCAGAGATTATCGCCTTGATCGATGACTGAGAAATTATCCTTAGTTATCCGGTCGCATGATTTTTTCAAGACATCCTTGAATTCATAACAGAGATCATAAGGATTGATCTCGTCGAGAGAAGCCAGGTTGGCGGCCAGGAGGGAGTCGGGCTGGCTGGTCTGCGCGGAGGCTCCGAGCATGAACCAACATAATAGAAACGGGATGATTTTTTTCATGGTTAATAGTTTGTATAAGGTGCTAATGGAATATATAGATCTCTTCGGGATTAGAGTCAAGAGTTCGACTTTATCTTTTACCATAAATTAGTTAAGCTTTAAATATGAAGAAGATTATTTCCAGAAACGAGGAAGAAACAGTTAATTTTGGAATAAAGCTAGCCAAAAAGATGAAAGGCGGCGAAGTCTTGGCCTTCAGTGGGAACCTAGGAGCAGGCAAGACCAAGCTTATCCAGGGCCTAGCCAAAGGCTTGGGCGTCCCTGGCCGGGTGAACAGCCCGACTTTCAATATCCTGAAGATGTATAGGATAAACCGACCGGGGAAGATAAAAGCTTTCTGCCATATCGATGCTTATCGCCTTAATTCTGGGAAGGATTTAACCGTCTTGGGCATTGAAGAGCTTTTCGGCCGTTTGGAGGTGGTTACTGCTATCGAATGGGCAGAGAAGGTAAAAGAGATATTGCCCCTGAAAGCGTTAAAGATAAATATTGATTATTTTAGCGAAAATAAAAGAAAAATAAGCTTGAAATAAAAGGCTGTATTGGCTATTGACATTTTTAGCTTAATTTATTATAGTATAGTCCCAATACAAAACCACGAAGAGATGTTAAACCAAAAAAGGCCAGATCTTGATGAAAGATTCTTAAATGGCCAGTACCTTAGAATCCAAGCAAGAATAGGCAAATATACCAGCGTCCAGAGGATCGAAGATGAACTTTTATCCGGCAATGTTTCCCCGTATACTCTTTATAAGCAGCGGGCCTTAATCCCAATCCTTAATAAAGTGTTAAACCTCATCGCGACGGGTGAATATGGTATATGCAAAAGTTGCGGTAAACCGATAGAAACTAAAAGGTTAAAAATAGTTCCTGCGGCTACTGAATGCCTAGAGTGCATAAAAAAGGCGCCTCATCGATGAAGAAGAAGCGCCTTTTAAAAAAGTAAAAATCTACTTTTTGAAACTGAAAGCCCGAAATATCTGCGTTGGTTTCTCCTTTCTTTCTTCCTCGGTTAAGTTTTCTTCTGGGAAATAGTTAGCCGCCATGCGCACAATTATGAATTCTAGATCTTCTCTCCCGATTTCCCCGGAAACGATGCGTACGGCCTCACGGGTAATATCCCCAACTTTCATTAATCTGTCTTCCGGTTCTTCAAGTCGGCTATTTTTAGGATTATGTCGGGCAGCTAGTATGGTCACTAAGGGGCCGGCCATCCCGCGTCCTTCCAAAAAAGAGTTTTTTATCCCGGCAACCGGATTTGATCCGTATGGCCAAATAGCGCAATTGGCATATTTATCGCCTCGGTCACCGGTAACTTTAGGATCAAAAGATAGGTCGACCGCCATTCCGGCGGCTAGCCCGGCGGTTTTTTCTGGATCTTCACGCCGGACTATCAAAGGTTCTTGGTTAGCCTGCCGGTGATATGACCTATAAATTTCATTGACATCCACGATGAAGTTTCCCCCCTGAGAAATGAAAAACGAGGCCATGTCCTTGTAAGCCTGGTGGCATCTCTTCCGATATTCTTCCGGATTTTCCTTGGCTTTATCCTTGTTTTTCAAGAATCTTAAATTGCCCCAGAGCAAGGCTAGGTTTTCCGGGATTTCTTTGTTCTCTTTCTTCGCCGATATTTTTGGCTCGCTAACCAGCACTTCTATATTAGACATATTTTTCCCTCTTAAAATTTAGGAGGAGGATGGCTATCACGCCTAAGCTAATCATGGCATCAGCCAGGTTGAAAGTCGCGAAGTATCTTAGTTCTAAGTAATCCACGACATATCCGAAGACTAATCGGTCTATTATATTACTTATAGCACCAAAAGTCACGAAAGTTAATAGGGCCGTTGTTATGTAATATTTGCCTTGGCTTATGAAGCGGAAAATCGCGAAAATAAAACAGGCGATTATCGTTAGGATGATGATATTCAATATCCACCCCCCTATTGGCAAGGAGAAGGCGATATAGTAATTAGGCGTGAAATTAAAAAGGAAGAAATCACCCACTAACTTGATTGGCGATTTAAGCGATTGGTCCAGGGCTAGCATTTTCAAGTAACGGTCGGCAATAAAAAATATAGCTATCAGCAAGATAATAGCTATATTTTTGAAGTTTATTTTAAACAATGGTTTATTCATTTTCTTGTAATTCAGTCTTGCAAGTGACGCAAGAACTGGCTGTCGGCCGGGCGAGCAGGCGTTTTTCAGCGATCGGTTTGCCGCAATATTTACAGGTGCCATAGGTCCCTTTCTTTATTCGATCTAGGGCTTTATTAATATCTTCCAAGCTCTTTTCCAAGACTTTTTCGGCTATGACACTTGTCGAATAATCAGTTATTTCTTGAGCATTCTCATCGGGTTTGTCACCGTACTCCGGGAATTTAGCTGTCCGATCATCAGCTTCGTGTTCGTCTAAGCGCGATAAATTCTGCAGATCGTTCATAATCCGCTTCTTCTGGCCTAGGAGTTGGGCCTCGATTTCTTTTATTGTCTGAGGGTTGATTGATTTATCCATATTAGCCATTATTATCGTAAATTAAAAAAACTATATGGCAACTAGTTTTCATGCCTAAATTATAGCTTATTACGCGTTTTTTAGCAAGATATGGATGTTCAGCCGCCCTTTGACAAGGAGAAATGTTTCTGCTATGATTTTTTTGTGGCTGGGTGGGAAATGGCCATTTTTTAACACGTCGAAGAATAAAATGGAGTGGTAGCTCAGTTGGTTAGAGCGCCTGCCTGTCACGCAGGAGGTCGCGGGTTCGAGCCCCGTCCATTCCGCCAATAAAAAACAACCTGGTTAGCGTCAGGTTATTTTTTTGTTGGTGCCTCCAGGGGGAATCGAACCCTCATCTTGAGCTCCGGAAGCTCACGTTCTATCCGTTGAACTATGGAGACATTGTTTTTCTTCGGGCAATAAGGAAGACAACTAAAGCCAGATTGGTGACGATCAGGGTCAGAGAATAGAATAAAGTCGTGAAATTGTAGGCCGCCAAAGCGCCGATCGAGGCAAGGAAGGCCAAGGCGGAGAATAGGTAGGATGACCAGGGTTCAGAATAAGGTTGGGAATAGGATTTGCGGAAGGTCGGGATGAATCCTAAACTGTCGATGAGCGCAGCTAAGATCACCGATATTATAGCGTTTTTCGTGAAAATGTAAAATACAGTTATTACCATAGCGCCAGCAAAGACTATTTGGTCGCTACGAGTGATATTTTTCTTTTTTTGCAGCAGAGCGCAGAGGGCAATCACGAAACAAAAGAAGGACTCCAGGGCGAAGATCCAGGCGCCTTCGCCGCCACCGCTGGTAAGGGATAGGATAAAACCTAGGCCAATCAGTATGCCCCAGGTAAGCCAGGAAAAGACGTGCGGAGAGGCTTCTTTCTTGGCTAAGGCCCGAAAATAAGGGACATAGATCAGAAAGCCCAAGATAAGAGAGATGATTGCCAAGATATCTTTTGTCATATGAAACGGATGAAATATTCTTTCGGCACCAATTCAGCTTTGACAGTCGTCCCCCAGGTCGGTTCAGCTTCAGATAGGCGTTTCCGTCCCCTATCGTCTTGGAAATAAGGATCCACGGCCCTCGATTTCAGAGAAACACGGACGTCATATTTTTCCGGATCGAGACAGAAATCAATCTTGGAATTCATCTGGACGAAAAGCCGGGCCGCTTCCTGGTCGCTATCATTATATCTCCTCACCTTTTCTAGAACTTCAGCATCGGTCGTATAAAGGTCATCCCAGGCTAGATATTTTCGGGATAGGGCATAACGGAAATAGGCACCGGTCCGAGCATAGATGACGGCGGCCAGAGCATGGGAATAGTAATCACGGTTAAGATCCAGGAAGAGTCGGGCATAGTCTGCGGCTGAGTCGCGATTAGAGAATAGCCAGCATCCATTTTCAGTTTGCAAATTATCTAATAAAAAAGCTAACTGTTCTAGGGTCTTCTTCTTGCTCGTGAGAGCCAGGCGCAAGGAATAGTCCAGACGGTCGGCGCAGAGATTGGGAAGAGGGGATTCTTTGAGTGGGAAGTTGTTATCATCTAGTATATAGTCTAGCTTGAAGCCATATCTTTCCAAGACGGCTGGTATACGTGAATTCTTTACAAAATTAACAAAGATCTTGTCTTGATGGTTCTGGCGGGCACCGTCACCTTCCTCAACGATGTAATCGATGCAATGGGAGAAGGCAGAATGAGAAACGTCGTGGATTAGGCCGGCAACTCGCTCCGCCAAGGGAGCATTGAAGCGGCGCAGGAGGAAATAGACGCCGAGTGAATGTTCGAAGCGGCTGAAATCCAGCTCTTGGCTCAGGAAAGCGTGCTGGCTCACTCCCTTCAGGCGCTGCATTTCCGGCAAAGCGATCAGTTCCAGGATGACGGGTTCATCGATCTTCTCCTTGCCGTATAGGCGGTCGAGAAAGGTGAGGGGATTTTTGGCTAGTTCTGTTTCCCGCTTTCTCGCCATCATTAATTCGCCAAAGAGAGCGCTGGTCTCCGGAGAACAGAAAGGACGACGGACGAGCTTCTCGTCTTTCAGCCAAAAATCATACATTTCATCTGGGGAGAGTCCCATAGATTCGCCGTGGTGTCTGAAGGCCTGCCAGCTCGATTGGGCATAGAGGAAATCCAGGTCGTTAAAGAAAGCCAAAAGGAGTGAATCTTTATAGGGTTGGTCGTCGCCGAAGGCCCAGTTGTCATGGACGGAGACCAAATAGACAATCTGGCGTGACAGTTCCGGGTCATAATCAGCTTCTTCTAATATCTTTTTTGCTGCCTTAGCGCCCTCTTCAAGGTGGAGGCGCTTGGTTCCTTGGTCTTTGATATGAGGATTGCGGCTATCGACGAATGCATAGCCGATATCATGCAGGATGATGAGGGGTAGTAGGATCTTCTCATTTAGCCCGAGCTTGTTAGCTAAACGTTCAGCCTGCTTTAGCATCCAATCTATCTGGTCAAGATCATAAACACACCCCTTTTCGTAATAGGGGCGAGCAAGATTGAGGATTTCCTGGTAGATGGGCTGCATATTAACTAGATTATCTTAGCAGAGTCTTCTGTTAGTAATTCGGCTATTCCTGCCCCCATCTTCTTGATGTCTTCAGGGAATTGATCGGTTGAAAATTCCAAGGCTGTCATGGCATCTAATCCTAATCCGTATTTTGCGCCGGTTTCCCGCATGTCTTTAATAAGTAGACCGCGGCGGTTGCGCTGGGTGTAGTGCGGTTCGATAACGGCATCTTTTATCAGTCCCAACCCCTTAGCCATCTGGCTATTTTCATCGCTGCCCTTGACGCGGAAAGAGGTAGCCAGGATTTTGGCGCCCGCCGATTCTCCTATTATGCACTCTGCTTTAGTAATCAATTCCTGGAGGCGCTGGCTTTCTGATATCTTTTTTATCAGGTTTAAGTTATCTCTCCCGCCGCTCAAAAAAAGTAGCGGCCGCTCGGCCTTATCCAAATCTCCTTCCTGTTCAGCATTGAGATACTCTATTCCCTCAGCCAGCTTGATATTGCGATTGAAATAGTCGCCTTCCCACTCTTCCCACGCGGTTTCGGTGCGGGCGTAAGGAATATGGAGGACTTGCTTCGGCTTTAAGTTATTTATGACTTCGCCAATCATTTTTAGCTCGTCTGGCGCTTGACCAAATTCGGCGCCGCCGAAAAGGATGATTTTTTGAGAGGGTTGGTTCATAGCAAGGGTTTTAATTTTTCTAGCAATTGCGGGAATTCGGTATAGCCTGCCTTCTTGTTGAAATGGCCGGCGTTGGGGACGAAGGATAGCTCGATACCTAGATTCTTGGCCAATTCTTGACCGTTGCCGAGAGATACAAAGGGGTCATCATCAGAATGGAAGACGATGAAGCTAGCGGCATTAGATTTTATCTTTTGCCAATCAAAAGAAAAACCACTGAAACTAGAGTCGCGGTCGTAGTTCAATAGAGGCCGGATGCCTATCGGTGTGCCAGTGAGAGCCGCTATCCGGATTGGTTTTTCCAGCTTCTCTAGGACCCGCAGGGCGAATACGCCGCCTAGGCTATGTCCGATGATAATAGTATCTTCGTCGATATACTGCCGATATTTATCTAAGACAGTGAACCATTCATTAATTTTGGCCGGGACGACCGGTGGGGTCGGGAATTGGGGGACCATAACCCTATGTCCTAACCCCTCCAGCTTTTCTTTAAGCCAAGGAAACCAGTTTTCCTCAGGGTAGCCTTCAGTGCCGTGGAAGATGAAGATGTTGGACATAATATTATATTTTATCTTTCGCCGCTTTTAACAAGGCGGTGTCTCTCGGGACGATGTAGCCTCGGCCTTCCATATCAGTCGCCTGGCTTTCGCTGATTAGCCTCAGAGCATCTGCATATGACGTCCAGATTTGTTCAAAACCACTTGTTGTTTCTTCGTCCGTAAAATGTGGTTCGCCTTTCTGACCCCGTATCTTGGTTAGGTAGCAATAGGAAATTTGCTTGATGCCGGACATTTTTCGATATTCAACAATTGATCCGACTTCTTCTAATACTTCCACGGCGCAGCCGATTTCTTCTTCGCATTCTCGTTGTAAAGCGAGCAGATGGTTTTCCTCACCTTCTATGCCGCCGCCGGGCAGCTTATAGTACCCCTTATTGGATACATGGAGGACAGCGATCTTGTCCTCGTCATCCAGAACTATCGCTCGTACTGCTTCGCGGATGGGATAACTCTTAGCTTCCACTTCAGAGACATTTTCGGGGTTAATGAGCAATAGCTGTTTCATATAGTTTTAAGTATTATTTTTGCCCCCAATCGATAAGTTCCGTGAATCTCAGATAGAATCCGAACGGATCGACTAGGCGGAAATCCTTCCAAACATGGCCGTGATCTTCTAGTTCTTTCAGCTCCCGAACAATATCATCTTTTAAATTATCGGAGACTACTTTGTATAATCCCTCGATATCATCCGTTACTATAGTAATCCCAGTAGCGTAGCCCCGTTTCGTGTCTTTGGGGAATTGCTTGAAAAAGGCTTGATTGTAGATTCGCCCATCTCCGCCATAAAAGTTGAGTATAGTATTGCCCGCCCTATCTCCTCTAGTCATGGTTAGGTAGCCAAGATTTTTTTCGTTTAATTTATCATCCAAACTTACCTCAAAGCCTAGTTTTGAATAAAACTCCTTGATTATCTCCAGATCCGGAACGTGGAGTTCGATTATTAGGTTGTTTCTTATCGGTTGCATAGTTTTATCATGATTCTAGCTTATTTATGCCCTTCTAGGGCTTTAATCCATCTTTCGTAATTTTCCTTGGCGAATTTTTTCCGCTCTTCTGAACCGATGCGATTATACATCCAGTCTAATTTTTCTTTTATTTTGCCACAACCTTCAAGTGGCGCTTTTTCTTGGACGAATTTTTGAGCGTTAGTTTCAAAGAAGCTGACCGAATCCGCATCCCGGAGAGAATTTTGTTCCTCATCGCCTCCGATTTCGTGGCAACTGATAAGATTGCGAACTTTTTCTATAAGCGTGTCCGGCGCTTGTTCGGATTTCAAGAATTTAGCCATAAACGAAGCCCCTTTTTCCTGATGATTTTTCATGAATACCGGATCAAGGTAGTTTTTTGGTACAAGTTTATTTTTGTCCCTAAAAGCTCGTTCAATATCATGGCTGTAGGCGGCAATCCGGTGAGCCTCGGTCGTTTCCGGCCAGAATTTTTCCATCCAGAAAACCGTCCTCTCGAAATGCGGTTCACGTTCGACCCTAAATGATTGATTAACGTATTCTACGGTTTTTGCGTATAAGTCGTCCGCCATGGCGATTAGAGGTTATCTTTTAGGAAATTAGCTAATTCTATAAGCGGTTGCTTTTTGCTGTCCCAATGATAGGTTTTGATGCTGGCCGACTGGGCGCTCGCCACAGCTTCGGGGCTATGCTCAAAATAGATGGCTTCCTCGGGTTTCAGGCCAAAATGATTAAGCATTTGGCGGTAATATTCCGGGTTGGTTTTATTCGGATTGTGTTTGAGGGTAAAGACTTTGTATGGCGCCTTATCCAAGCCGAATTTTAGGAGCTGTTCGCCATTGGCATTAGTAAGGATGATTTTTTGGTTTGGAAAGTCGTCGAGCATTTTCTGGAGAGGCGTAAAAATCTTGAAATCATTTGCGATTTCAATAACCAAGGTACCGACCGCGTCGACGAGGATAGTTTTCATATTTGATTAATTATATCCATTAATTCCGTAGTAGCAAAATGCAAGACATAAGGAATAAACCTGGTTTTTTCTTCATCGGTCAAATTCAGTAATTTATTGAGCGTCCAAACTTCAAACCCCAAAGCCTTACCTGCTTCAATCTTCAAATCCTTAACATCTCCTTTATAAATATAGACGTATCTGGCATTAAAAACATTATTTATTTTATTAGCGGTCTTATCTTCAGAATATTTTTTTATCTTGTTTATCAAAATTAAATCACTAGATTTAATTTTTACGCCAGTTTCTTCCCCAGTTTCTTTAATGGCGGTTTCTTCATAACTATCGCCTATCTCAACATGTCCGCCGACGGTGGCGTCTAATAAATTAGGATAGACATCCTTGTCTTTTGCTTGATGTTGAAAGATAATCTCCTTGTTTGGAGTAATAAAATAAACATGTATTTCTCGGTGAAGCAAACCATTTTTATGAATATTTTCTCTGGTTTCTTCGCTGATTATTTCGTCATGGTCATTAACGATATTTAATATTTTTTTCATATGGTTAATAAGCCGTCGTTCTGGTCCTATGATAAGGCTTATCATCGGGAAATTTTTCTTGAGTAGCTAGCCATAAATGATCATTAATCTCGCTAGACATGATTTTATGATCCCCCCTGGCCACTATTTGCTTAATAAATTCTATTGCCCAGATAGTATTTGCCCTAATCTCAATTTCTTCATTCGAATTATGTTCCAGTTCTATTTTATTATCAATTTTTTCGGCCAGTTCTTCAGAATAAACAAAAATACCAAACTTTCTTAAAATTTGTGGTAATTTATAATCAGCACAAGCCGTTATAGACTCGATGCCTTTTAATTCCCCAAAACCACGGCCGTTAAATATTTGATAAATATCGGAAACTAACAATTGCGCTCTCTTATTAAAAAATATTGTTTGTCCATTATAGGCAGATTCGTCTTTAAAAACTGGAAAATCGCTGATAACCAAATTCAACAGTTTTTGTGAATCCTTATTAGCCGCTTTTACTAGATTATCTAAATGGCCGTTATATTTTTCTTGAGCAATCCGTCCGATTTCGTTAATAATCCCCAGTCTTTCTTTAAATAGCGGGATTTCTGTATTGGCTTTTAAAATATTGTCAAAGTCTTCGGCTGATAAATTGGCACAATAGTTAAAATTTAATATATTATAGCCCTCCTGTATTGCTCGTCCCAGAGCCATAATCATTCCCCAGGCCCCATCATGTGATTTTCCCTCAAAGTCAATAGTCCATTTCGGCTCGCCCCAATAACAAAAACTCAAAGCGTTAAAAACAAATAAAAAATGCAGTTTATCTTCATCAGAAAAATGAAAAAAATTAAAAGGAGCTTCGCTTAACCAATGATGAACAGAGCCGTGTTCAAAGGTGCTGGCGAAATCAGTAAGCCTATCCATGTCTATTTTTACGGATTGTGAATTATCTACGACAAATTTTGTTGTTTCTAAAATTTTATTCATAAAAACGCTATCTCATTTCAGCCGCTTGCAATGTAGCGGCAATCTTCGATAACGAATTCGCCTTATGATGTTCCGTCTAAAATTGAAAATAAAAGCAATTTTTCTTCAGTGCGGAGAGGGTGGGACGCACTTAGAACGGTTTTGATTAATTATCCAAGAGGAACTACGTCAGAAATATTGATTTGATCCGGAAATTCATTACGCAATTTTTCAATATCTTCTTTTTCCATATTCCACCCAATAGCCCCTAGGTTTTCCTTTAGATGTTCTAAACTACGAGTTTTAGACAGAGTTACCACGTTTGATTGTGATATGAGCCAATTTATTGAAATTTGAGCAAAAGTTTTATTGTATTTTTTGCACATATCTTCAATAATCTTCGGGGTTGTTTCAAACAATTTAGATTTTTCCGTTGGCCTATAAGCTACAATCATCACGTCATTTTCTTGGCAGTATTTTAGAAGTCCGCTTTGCTCAACCTCTCTCACCCTTAGATTATAGTGGACTTGATTGCAAACGATGGGATATTTGCTATAACTCTGCGCTTCTTTTAGATGCTCAACATTAAAGTTTGAGACCCCAATATTTTTAACTAACCCCTTATCTTTTAATTCAACAAGAGCCTTCATAGTTTCTTCCAAAGAAAAATCTTTTGGAAATTGGTGTAATAGGTATAAATCTAGATAATCCACGTCTAATCTTTCCAAACTTTTTTTGCAGGCATTTATTACGCCTTCGTATCCTTGATTACTTCCATGCACTTTTGAAACGATAAACAAATCTTCTCTCTTTATATTATTTTCTTTTAGAGCTTGGGCGATTATTTCTTCCGAGTGCCCATTAGCATATGATTCGGCAGTATCAATATGGATAATTCCTTCTTTTATAGCTGAATTTATTGCCTCAATATCAGTCTTGTCGTCATTTAGAAAGTCTCTCTCATTTCTTCCTCCCATCTGCCACGTACCCAGTCCGTACTCTGGAATCTCAAAACCATTTTTAAGTTTTTTAGTTGGAATATTCATAATTTTACTTTAAGAATTTTTTGTTAATTGTCTTGGCAAATAGGGTGAGATGTAGCTGAAACGCTTATTGCTCAATAACAACAAAATCGCCCTCCTCTAAGGCATAAATTGGCAAAGATTTATCACCATATTCAACAAGCTCATCATAAGCCTTCTGCCAATCTATTGCGCCCCTAGGGTCGCTACTGCCGAATCCAGATTTATAATGGGGTATAAATCTGATAGGCAATATTCCTAACCCGTCAAAACATTGCCGCCAATCGCACGTCCAAAAATGTTTAGATAAAGCATTTGAGCTGGCCGAGCTAGTCGCCACGACTTTATCTTTCCAAATTTCCGGTAAGTTATACTGTTTGAGCCAATACAATAATAAAAAATCATCCCCTCCCGATAGAGTAATAACATCATTATTTTTTATTTGTTCAACAAATTTGTCAGGTAAAGCCATTTCAAATTTAGGCTTAATGTCGTTACCGATTAATTGTGAAAACAGAGACTTATATGATTCAAATTTTTCCTCCCAATTTTCTCGTTTTTCCGCAAAAGAACAAGATAAAATTCGAGGCTCCTTGCCTAAGTCTTTAATCATTTCCTTAAAAAATAGAGCAGCTTTTTCTAAATTATTTTTTGTGCCGCCAGAATTAAGAATATATTTTGTCATATCGAAAAATTATAATAAGAAGATTCCCCGTAGTCATAAAGACTTATACCATTGCCATTAACATTTCCAGAAAAGTGTGCTGAATCGTCATAGTCATAGCCGCTAAATTTGTTACTATTTATCTTTAATGAAATATGGCTACTATTACCATAATGATATAGGTTTGGTAAATTGCCGCTTATATGGCAGTTCTCTGAATAGTCATAAATAGACACTCTTTCCAAACTTACGGAGCCACTAAAAGAATGATACTGAGAGGATGAATAGTCATAAACAGCACTTTTATTTTGTGCTGTTATTATTCTGCCAACAATGTAAGCAATGGCTCTACGAGTTTGTGGTTTCATATAGATTTTGGCTACTTGGTAAACAAATCATGTAAAACCAATAAATTAGTTTGCACTATTTGCACACTACTAAAAATCTCCCTTAATTTATGGTCTTTTAGTTTATGAGCCTCACATTTAAAATGATTCTTAAAATTTGCTTTGCATTTTTCTCTAAAATTCTTTTTATCGGTGCTACAAACTTGTTTTTTTCCAGCTATTGCTAGTATCATCCCTTCGGTATTTGGATCACATAATTGAACCAAATTCCTTTTTTCTAAAATAAATTTTTTTATTTCTTCTGAATCATCTAAATCATTATCTATGATAAACAAAAAATTAACATGCGCATAATCTTTTTTTGGCCTCAAATCATTCGCTTTACATAGTTTATTATATTTTCTTTTAAATTCAGCAAAATCTCTAACTCCTCCCATATCCTGCGGCCTTCCAAATCTTATTTTTTTATTCCAATATAATATTTTTAAAAAATTAAAAACATGAATCTCGGTTTCACCCTCACAAAAAGGGATAATTAAATCTTTCTGTTTTATCTTATTTCTCCTCATAACAACTGCTTTAATTTGTAATCAAATACCGAAATGTCTGGAACACCTCCGAACATGCCGAGCCTATATTTTTTCTTGATATTGTCTCGACTTTTAACATCTTCGATTTCCGACAATTTATAGACAACGGACGAGGAATTTTCTTTTTCCACAATAAACGTTTGATCTATATCTAGCAAATCCATGGTATCGTGGTTATGAGAAGCAAAAAATAACTGCGCGTTCTTTGTATTAAATTCTTTATTCTTAAAGAGTGAAAGTAGTGCCAACTCAATATCCGGATGAAAGTAACGATTAGTTTCGTCATAAATTACAGTACCACCATTTTTAAACGCAGTTAAAATATCATAAATATGGCAAAATAATTCCCTGGTGCCAGCCGATTCTTCTAATATTTCAATACTGTCGGCAAAGTCTTTATGCTTAACCTTAATAGACATACTGCTATTGTTCTCGGTATTTATTTCTAAATTCTCGATGGTATCATCAAAACAACTAATTATCTCTTTTGTGAGCTTTAAGGCTTCATCTTTTTTCTCTTTGTCAAATGAATTAATTTTAAAGGCATTCATAAAAATTGCCGCAGGAATCGGCATGCCAATGTCAAACCCATCGGTTTTAAGAAAACCTGGATTCTGTTTCCTATAATTTATAAAGTCTATTACCGCCTTAGCCCCAACATTATTTATCAGATGAGAAATAAAAGTTTGATATTCTTGAACATTGGCAATAGACAAATAATCTTCATGATCCTTATAGTCCGGGCCAAAATTAACGCCCTTAACAGTCCTGGTAAAAATCTCTTTTGGTTTTGCGGAAACTTTATCAAGTGTCGTAATAAATAATTTTTCGCCAATAATACTATCACCATTTTTTATCTCTATATCGTACTTATAATAATTATTATTTATAAGAAAATCTATGCCTAATTTTGTTGACTTATCTTTGAATTTCTTATACATGTTGGGGCGACATAACAAAATTTTACTAACAGTATCCTTAGGCGTATTTATATTATAAATAAGCCTAATTAATGTAACCATTGCTTTTAGTACATTACTTTTACCACTTGCATTGGCTCCAAAGAAACCATTAATTAGCGATATCTTTTCCAATTTTTCATGTTGAAAATAACCTCCATTTTTTTCGGTCTTTTTCCCGCCTTTTATAAACTCTAACTCCATTTTTTCTCCAATAGAATAAAAGTTGCTAATTCTCACTTTTGTTATCATATAGATAATATTACAATAAATTGTTATATTTCAATTATAGTATATTAAAAAAATGATGTCAAGTCTTATTTTTTACATTTTAATGTAAAATATTAAAAATAATAAATTTAACAAAACAAACTAAAATTAGCTCAAATTGTTATTAGTCTTTATTTGTGCCAAAATAAGACTATGGCAACCCACGAAATCAAACAAAAAATTGAGATTCTGCTCGATAAATATCAGAAAAATTCAGGCACCGTTAAGGGTTTTGACGTTCTTTTTGAATACGTTGATTTTTTAAAGAGCGAGCCATATACTGTCAATCTGTTAAAGTCTCAATTTGACTATGCCAAAGACCAAGTGGCCCAACTGGACGAATATATAGCTAAGAATAACTGCTTTAAAGAAATTCCTAATCCGCATAAAATAATGGAGTTTAAAGATGTCTCCGATGTTCCTATGCATAAGGATATGTTAGCGGTCGGCCTGGAACAGCGGAAAAATCAGGAACACGCCAATATGTCACAAATGCTCCCCATGGCCATAACTCAACTGGTTATGCTTTACGAGGGTATGGGCAGAATTAAAGAACAGTTAAAGAATAAAGAAGAAATAGACGACAAATTAAATATTCTCCAGGAACTGCCAACATCTACATTAAGAGTTAAAGTCGGTGAAGAATTAAACAGCATACCTTTTGCGGTTTTTGCTAAAACAAACTTGCTCATCTCCGCTAAATACATTTTGGATAAAATTGATATTGAAGAATTGTCCGAGGAAACTAAAAAAGAACCCTGGTTTGATAAGGTTAATAGCGTTCTATATTTTCAAAACAAGCAGATAAAAATAACTCTCAAAAATGATAAGCCTCTGGATCATTATATTCTTGAGGCAATATTTTCTAAAAACGATTTAAACAAACTGATTTTGTTGAAATTGCCGAGGATATTCTCAAAGAAGAATATAACGGCAAATGGGAACGGTTCCGCCACGCTTGCGATAAACTGAATCAAAAAATCTTTAAAGCAACTGATAACCAGATTAGCGACTTCATAGAATACACGACCGGAAAGACAGGTTGGTGCAAAGTTAATCAAAAATACCAATAAAAACAATTAAATAGACTTTAGGCCTTGCATGCAAAATGGTGCAAGGCCTTTTTTGTATGCTTAAGTCATGATTCAACATTATGACGAACAATTAATATCAGAAACCCAAGAATATTTTAGCGGATTGTATGGGCGAGCCATAACTCCCGATGAGGCGGAATCTTTTTTGAAATCTTTAGTTAATTTATACGATTCTCTTTCTAATAAGGATTAACTCTTTTTTTTCTTTTCGGCGGCTACCCCTTGGGGGAGCCGAAAAGAAAAAAGTTATCCTTGTTAAAAGAACTTCTAATTAGAAATAGATAATAACAAATATATGGAACAACAAGATAATAAATACCTATCTAATCGCAAACTAGTTAAATCTGGCTCGCTTTTGGAGATATATCAATTCGGCCGAGATATTAATCTAGGTAGAAAAATCAGACGTATTAAGACTGAAGAAGAAAAGGCCTTGCAGACTGATAGACCGAAAGCCAGTGCCGAGGAAAAACTAAAGTCCTCCGCTCGTCGGGCGAGAAGGATGATTAAACGGCTTATTATGGCTAATTGCTTTCTGTGGTTTAAAGAAAAGGGCAAACCATATTTACCGATTACGCTCACCCTGACTTTTGCTAAGAATATTACTAACTTAAAAAAGGCTAATTATGAATTTACTAAATTTATCAGACGGCTTAATTACGAAACTAACGCCATTGAGGGGAAAGATTTAAAGCAAAGTAATTTAAAATACCTGGCGGTCTTTGAACTGCAGAAAAGAAAGGCGATTCACTATCATATGATTTTCTTTAATCTCCCTTATATCAAAGATGTTTATCGAAAGATGTATAAAATTTGGGGACAGGGTCGTATAATGGTCGGCGGAAAAGATAGGAATTTTAATAAAGTTAAAGATCAGGTTCAACTTAAAAAAATAATTTTTTACTTTATCAAATACATTCAAAAATCGGTCTTTGAAAATGACTTCCCTCGGCAAAAGAAATATATCGCCAGTAAAGGACTGCTCAAACCGCAAGAAAATTCATTTGTTGAAGTCGTGTCGCTCGTGGAATCTAAATTATCGGATAAGCAACTGGTCTATAAGTATGACGGCGAAACGGAATATAACAATAGCGATATTAGAGATACCGTCGGGCAACCGCAAAACTTCTTACGTTGGTTTAATTATCAGCAATATGATTTATCTGATAACCCCGAATTATATAGTGATATTACTCGGCTACTAAACGGCCTATCGATAGACGATATTGATTTTTAGCTTGTTCTTTAGTATATTAATAGTATTCACCTAACATAATAAACAGACATGCCCAGGGTATTTTTTTAACAAATACCTTTGTCGCTCGAAATGGGCAGTTCTGCCAAACGATAAATTAACCTTTGGGCTAGTTTGTTATGTTGGGTGAATCAGGACTGCCCTTTTTGATTATTAAAATATAATTATATGAACGACAAAAACGAAACAATTAAATATGCCCTCTACTGCCGAAAGTCTACCGAGGACAGCAGTCGGCAAATTCTTT
>CAYOKE010000003.1:0-45615 GCA_964404515.1 uncultured Gammaproteobacteria bacterium
TTTGAGCTCTGAGCCCGAGCCTAACGCCCTGCGGTCTTGCCGCAGGGATGATTTACATCAAAATACTCATCATATATGAAAAAGGTTATCCACAAGCCGAAGAAAGCGGCTAAGCCCCAGGTCCTGGTCATCTTAGGGACGACCGCGTCCGGAAAGACCAGCTTAGGAGTAAAATTAGCAGATACTTTAGGCGGCGAGATAATAAGCGCAGATAGCCGCCAGGTATATAGAGGCATGGATATCGGGACCGGCAAGGATCTCAAGGAATACCGGGTCGGGAGGAAGAAGATAAAGGCTCATCTGCTTGATGTTGCCGATCCGAAGGACAGATTCGATCTGGCCCAATATCAAAAACAAGCGCAGGAAGCGGTTGAAGAGGTTATTGGCCGGGGCAAGCTGCCGATAATCGTTGGCGGATCCGGCCTTTATCTGCAGGCTTTGGTAGATAATTATAAGCTATCACCAGCTAAGGCTGATATGAAGAAACGGGCAACTTTAGAAAATTTGCCCGCTATGGAGCTATTCGCTCGCCTGAAAAAGGTTAAGCCGGAATTCGCCGCTCGGCTTAATAATAGCGATAAGAATAATGCCCGCCGCCTGGCGCGCTATTTGGAAATAATGGAACAGGGTGGATTCGATTCAACCGGCCCCCAAGCTTCGCCCTATGACTTTCTCCTTCTCGGCCTGACCTGGCCGGATGGGGTTTTAAGGAGCCGAATCAAGAAGCGGCTCCTTGAACGCCTCAAGAAGGAGAACATGATCGGCGAGGTGAAGAGGCTTAACGAAGAGGGCGTGCCGTGGGAAAGGCTTTTATCCTTCGGGCTGGAATACCGGTTCGTTAGCCAGCACCTCTTGGAGAAGCTGGGCTATGAAGAGATGGTTGAGAAGCTCAGCACCGCCATATATCGTTTTGCCAAGCGGCAGAAGACCTGGTTCAAGCGCTGGGAAAAGCAAGGGGCTAGGATAAAGTGGCTGGCCGGAGAGAAGAAGGAAGAGATAGAAAAGGCGGCCCGAAAGCTGGTAGACCGCTGGCGGAGATGAATTGATTTGGTAGGAAGAAAGATAATTAAAATGGCTCTCGCATCGAATCGACGCGAAAGCCATTTTTAGTGGTTTTTAAATTCGGGAGCAGGCGATACAAGTATCAGCCTCAGGAACTACGCGCAAGCGGTTTTTCTCGATCGGCTTGTGGCAGCGGGTGCAGGACTCGTAGAGCCCGTTCTCAATCCTCTGCAGGGCGGTGGTCAGGCGCTGCACTGTTAGGACGTGGATTGACAGAACTTTTACCGCTTCTTCTTCCCCAAGATCGCTTACTGTCTTTGGATCTTGATAGCGGTTGATCCTCTTCTGGATCAATTGTTTTTGGGTAGCGAGAAAATCATCCATCAGTATCGTTTTTATTCATTCGGGACGTTTTCCTCTTCTTCGGGACAAGGCTGAGCCGTTTCGTCGTCGGCCGTTTCCGGTTTAGCCTTAAAGTTAGCCGGTTTCGGCCCAGTGCCAGTCATATACGATTCGTATTCTTCCTGCGACAAGGGCCTGCCGCCAGGTTTCTTGGGGGGTGTCTTCTTGGGATCCATTTTTCCTGGTTTTAGTGAAATGTACGAGGTTATTTACAATAATCATTTAATATTAATCAAGGATTGTCTCTATGTCAATGGGGGATTAAATAAGACTCGGTCGATTCGTCCGAGCCTTATTTTCGTGTCCGGCAGTTTTAGTAATGGTTGTCCAATCGAGGAGCGGCTGCGAGCCTGGGTTTCGCCTCTGCGTCCAGGAAATTATCTTCCTCGAAAACCATTTGGCGATATTCTTTTTCCCAAGCAGGGATATCCGAGGCGTCCGTTCCTGGTGGTTTCTTTGTTTTTTCGGAAAGTTCTTCCATGCCCCCCTCCTTTATTTTATTGTAACAATTTTTCCAAGAGCGTTTTCAGGATTTTAGGATTGGCCTTGCCGCGCGTCGCTGCCATTACCTGGCCGATGAAGAATTGCAGGAGGGCAGTTTTGCCAAGACGGTATTCTTCAGTCTGGGAAGGATTCTTGACGATTATTTCCTGGATAACCTTTTCTAGCTCAACAGTGTTATCTAATTGTTCTAGGCCTAGGGCTTGCATGATATCAGTCGGGTCGCCGCCGTTTTGGTACATCTCTTCCAGGATCCTCTGCCCAGCCGAAGAATTTATTTTATCCTGGTAAGCCAGGCAGACAAGTTCGGCGAAATTTTCCGGGGTTATCTTCAAGTCGCTTATCCGTTGGCCATTGGCATTCAGGTGCTTGAGCAATTCGCTCGTTATCCAATTTCCCGCCGCCTTGGCTAGGCGTTTTTCCTGGCGGGCTTCATCGTCGCCGTTTGCTTCGATCCAGGCATCCAGTTCAGAAATGACTTTTTCCGTCCAATCGGCCAGCCTCTTGTCGCTAGTGATGGTGGTAGCGATTTCTAGGCTGAAATTATATTCACGGCAAAAACGTTCGATCTTCGCCTCAGGCAGTTCCGGCAATTCTGCCTGCAAGCGGGCGATCCAGTCCTCGCTGATTTGGAGTGGAGGGATGTCCGGTTCAGGGAAATAGCGGTAGTCGGCCGAGGTCTCCTTAATTCTCTGGCTTACGGTCTGAGCCTTATTCTCGTCCCAGCCGCGTGTTTCCGCGATGATGGCTTCCCCTTTCTCTAAGGTGGCTGTTTGCCGCTTGATCTCGAAGTTGATCGCTTTCTCCACGGCCCGGAAGGAATTGATATTCTTGACCTCGACCTTGGGGTTCAGCTTATTCTTTCCGCGAGGGAGGATGCGGCCGGCCTCATACTTCCAACTCCCTTTTTCCTGGACGCTGATATTCGCTTCGCAGCGCATTTCGCCTTTTTCCATGTCAGCGTTGCTTATTTCCAGATAGCGCAGGATTTGTTGATAGGCTTGGCAGAATTTCTTGGCTTCGGCCGCGTCCTTTATGACCGGTTCAGTCACGAGTTCCATGAGCGGCGTGCCGGCGCGATTGAAGTCCAGAAGGGTATGGTTTCCCTCCCTTACATGGATCGATTTACCAGTATCCTCTTCTAAGTGGATGCGGGTGATATCGATTTTACGGCCGTTGATTTCCAGGTAGCCGTTGTAGGTTAGAGGCTGGTCATATTGGGAAATTTGGTAGCCTTTAGGCAGGTCGGGATAGAAATAATTCTTGCGGTCAAATTTGGACAAGCGATTTATCTGACAATGTAAAGCCAGGCCGGTCAGGATTGTCCAGTCTATCGCTTGCTTGTTTGGGACCGGGAGCGTGCCAGGGTGTCCGAGGCAGATCGGGCAGACTGTCGTATTCGGCGCTTTTCCCTCGGAGTCGTTGTCGCAAGCGCAGAACATCTTGCTCCTAGTCTTGAGTTCGGCATGGATTTCCAGGCCGATAATCGTTTCGTAGGTCTTCATGTTTTGATTATAACACGGAAATTATTTTTTGCTGAGTTTAATTCTTCTGGTAATCTTGGGTCTCCAGCTTTCTCTGCCGCCTTATCTTCTCGATAATTTTGGGATCATCCTGGTAGCCTCTCTCTTCTTCTGGCGCTGGCGTCCAAGGCCCGTCATTTTTTCCTTCAGGCACCCGCCTTAGAATCGGCTGGCTGGGTTGTTCCAACCCTCTCGATAGATTAAATAATCTCATATTTAGAATTTTCCCGAACTGCCGAAGCCATTTGCGCCTCGATCAGTTTCGGCTTCAATTTTTTCTTCCTTGATTTTTAAATCGGCCACTGGCTGGATCAAGATTTGAGCAATTTTCCGGCCCGGAATGATATTGAAGACGTCTTCGCTCAGGTTCTTGAGGACGACCTTTATCTCTCCGCGGTAATTGGAGTCGATTACGCCGCCCATGATTTTCATCCCCTCAAAAGCTAATCCGCTTTTGTCCCAGATCAACCCAGCGTAGCCTTCGGGGATAGCCATTTTGACCCCGGTCGAAATAAGGGCTTGGCCGTAAGGCGGCAGGGAATAGTAATCGTTAGCATAGAGGTCATAGCCGGCGTCACCCTCATGCGCTTTTTGCGGCAACTTCGCTTTCGGATTAACTTTTTCTATCCTTAGGACGATAGGCTGCGAGGACCTGCCCTCCGATTGGCGTGTGGCCGGGGCCGAAGGGGAGTTTTCCGGCACAAGCGGCTTGATCGTCCGTTCCATTATTTCATTAATCGGCTTGAAACCGTCGCCACCTTCCAGGAATCGCTTAGTCTTTTCCCAGAGCTGTTCATGGATCTCCTCGATTGCTAGATTGGCATTTATCTTCAGCCAGCCGTATTCTTCCCGCAATTTGAGATGCGCCCAGCGGACCTTGTTTACCAGGTCGTCATTGTTTTCATGGTTATGGCCTTCTTCGATTGCTTGGCGGAAGCGCTCGCCATCGAAGAGGAAGACCAGGTCTTCATCCAGGAGGTGGGAGTTTATCTGCTTGAGGAAATTTTCCTCTACTCCCGCCCCAAGACCCCAGGCGATGCCGGTCCCTTTATAGTCCTCAGCGACGATATTAATGCCGCTTTTTAGCTTCTTCACCAGTTCGGCCTGGTACTGATCGCGGTTCAAGGCGTAGATGATCTGCGCTTCCCGCGGGCTGAGCTGGAAGGAATTGCCCAGGCGCAGATAGTTATTCAGGAGCTTGCCGGAAGGATTAAGGTCATAGATCGGGTATTTCAAATATTTCGCCTGGTAGCCATTAGCTTTGAGCCTCTCCACTAGCAACTTAGCCTGGGTGCTTTTTCCTAGGTTGTTGATGCCGTAGAGGACGATGAGTTTTCCAGGGTAATTATTCATAACTATTTTTTCCGATCGGCAATCATGGCGTCGATTTGTCGGTATAGGTCGGCGAAAGAACCGTTATTATCAAGCTGGTATTTCGCTTGGGCCATGACAGTCGGAATCTCCATTTCCGCCTCCTTTCGGCCGTCAGCTAGGAATTCTTCGTAGGTTTTCTTGGTATCATCGGCATTCTCGCCCCGCTTTATGAGCCGTTCGTAACGGAGGCGTGGCTCAGCATCGATTGAGACCAGGAAGAAGCCGGGCACGTCTTTTAGTTTCGCGATATCGTCCAGGCGCCTGACGCCATCGACAACGATTATCTCATGGCTATCGCCTTTTACTTCTTCGGCAATGACCCGGGCCAAGATGTCGCTCCCGAAGCACTGGCGCAAGCTTAATGACAGGTCTTGCATGTTTTTCCGGATAATCGGGAGATAGAGGCGGTTCAAGATATCGCGTAGCATCATCGAGAAGCGATGGCTGCCGGCGTCATATTTTTCAATCAGGTATTTCTTAGCCTCTTCCTTCCCGCTCGAGAGTGGGCCGACGAAACCGATGATTATTTTAGACATATTAGTATTTGACTCGGTAATGGACCATTAAGGTATGGTCGTTCAGCTTTTTGACTTCTAGCAATTCCAGATCAGCGTTAAGGTCTTTATTGAACAGTGATAAACCAGCGCCGAAGATCTTGGGTTCAATGGTCAAAAAGATATCGTTTATTAACTTGCGTTCCAGGAAGAGGGAATTGAGGAAGGCGCCGCCGCCCAGAAGGACAGATTGGTAGCCTAGCGCCTCCAGTTCGGCGAGCACTTTTTCTGGTTCGCCTTTGACCCATTTGACGCCTTCTCGGGCGGGTGGGTTATCATCCTGGGAAAAGACCACATTCAAGCGGTCCTTGAGGGGGGCAGGGAAGGTCTTGAAAGTATTCTCGCCCATCAAGACGACGCCTTTGGCTTTAGAAATCTCGACGAAAAGTTTCTTATCCTCGCGGCTCGTCCAGTCGGCGAACTGAGTCTTGTCCTTGGCGATCTTGCCGTCGGCAGTCATCGCCATCATCATGGTCACGGAAATCATAAGCTTAGATGGCTATCGGGGCTTTTATCCCTGGTTCGGGGTCATAGCCAGTGAGAGTGAAATCTTCATATTTGAAGCCGAAGATATCTTTTACCTCCGGATTGATCATCATCTGCGGAAGAGCCTTCGGCGTTCGCGATAATTGTAGTTTCACCTGGTCTAAATGGTTGTTATAGATATGCAAATCGCCAAACGTATGGACGAATTCCCCCAACTTCAAGCCGCAGACCTGGGCCATCATCATCGTGAGTAGGGCATAGGAAGCGATATTAAAAGGGACACCCAGGAACAGGTCGGCGCTGCGTTGATAAAGTTGGCAAGAAAGGCGGTTGTCATGAGAGACGTAGAATTGGAATATAGTGTGGCAGGGTGGCGGAGCAGTCTTCTTACCGCCGATGAGCTGACGTAAGTCGCCGACGTTCCAGCCGCTCACGATGATGCGGCGTGAAGTCGGGTTATGCTTTAACATTTCGACCGCTTCGGCGATTTGGTTGATTTTGGTCCCGTCCTTAGCTTCCCAAGCAGCCCATTGCTTGCCGTAGATTGGCCCCAGGTCGCCGTTTTCATCCGCCCATTCATCCCAGATAGTCACGCCGTTATCATTCAGGTATTTGACATTAGTGTCGCCTTTCAGGAACCAGAGTAATTCGTGGATGATCGATTTCAAGTGGACCTTCTTGGTTGTAAGTAAAGGGAAACCGGCATTCAGGTCGTAGCGCGCCTGGCGTCCGAAAACACTAATTGTTCCGGTACCGGTCCGGTCGTCCTTGCCTTGGCCGCTTTCCAGGACGTCGCGCAAGAGGTCGAGATATTGTTTCATATTATTTAGCTTATTGATCGGCGTATTTCACCATCTCCGAACTGAGAAGGACATATTCTACGCCCGCCTCTTTCAAGATGTCCTTGCTGCGGTTATCAGCATGATAGTCTTGAGCACTCACAACCCGTTTTATGCCGCAGTTGATAATCATCTTGGCACAGGTATAGCAAGGAGACATCTTGACGTATAAGGTGGCGCCTTCGAGCGGTATTCCCATGCGAGCCGCTTCGCAGATAGCATTCTGTTCGGCATGAGCAGTGCGGATGCAATGGCGGCTGGTAGTCCCGTCAGAGTGAGTGACAGTATGCATCTCGTGGCCGACCTCGTCGCAATGAGGCAAACCGACCGGCGAACCGACATAGCCGGTAGCGATTATCCGCCGGTCGCGAGTCAGCACGCAGCCGTTTCTCCCGCGATCGCAAGAACCACGTGTCCCGACGATTTCTACTATCTTCATAAAGTATTCGTCCCAAGACGGGCGCTTATATTTCTCGGACGAAGAAGTGTTTTCAAGCTCGCTCATAGTTTTAAAATGGTCCAGGGAACTGGGCCGATTAAGAGTTTTTAAAGCTCTTATATTTTAGTATAAAATAACTAAAAAATAAATCTTGACAGATGAGGTTTTATGTACCAATCGGGCTTTAAAAAACTTAAAAAAGAGGATAAACTATAGACAAGGTTCCGTTAATTATAAAAGATTTAGAGAATAAAATAAATGCTGGCAGCTTATAAGGAAAAATTGGCTAATAATAAAGTAATTTATTTAAGAATTAAAGTTATCCCCGGGGCCCCGAAAACCGAATTCCGAGGCGAGATGGCTGACGGTACACTTAAGATTGCTATCGCTTCAGCGCCGGAGAAAGGACGGGCGAATCAAGAGCTTGTCCGCTTCTTAGCGGCCGAGCTGGGAGTCAGGAAGGAACAGGTGGAAATCACGTCCGGATTAGCCGATAAGGCCAAGCGGGTCAAGATCGGCTAGAAGCGCCTTCGTTATCAGTATGGAGTTATCTATAATCATCGTTTCCTGGAAAGTCCGGGAGAAATTAAGAGCTAATCTATCGGCTTTGTTCTCGGCGCAAAGCTCTTTGCGTTCCGAGATTTTCGTCGTCGATAATGATTCGCGCGACGGCACCGCTCAGATGGTAAAAGAGGAATTTCCGTCCGTCCGTCTGATTGCCAATGATTCTAACCGCGGGTTTGCTGCTGCGAATAACCAAGCCTTGAAGCTAGCGGCAGGTCAGTTCATCCTGCTCCTTAATCCGGATATGCAAGTCGAGCCTGATACTCTCGAGAAGGCCTTGGCTTGGGCTAAGAGTAATTCGCAAGCGACCGTCTGCGGCTGCCAGTTATTAGACATTGATGGCAGGACGATAAAGCAAGTCCGCCGCTTTCCCCGTTTTTCTGACCAATTGCTCGTCACTTTAAAGATCCCGCATATTTTTCCGGCTGCAGTTAAAGGTTATATGCAGGCTGGCTTTGACTATGGAAAGCCGGCCAAGGTCGACTCGATCCGCGGCGCTTTTTTTCTTATCAATCGGGAAGCGTACCGGCGGATTAGCGGCGGCCAGGAACCGTTCCTCGACGAACGCTATTTCCTTTGGTTCGAAGAAGTCGATTTTTGCCGCGAAGTCTACCGCCTGGGCGGGGAAGTCTGGTATACGCCAGCGGCTAGTTGCCAGGATCAGGTCGGCCAGAGCTTCCGCCAAGTCGATAGGCCGCAAGCTCAAGAGTATTTCCGCCGTTCGATGTTGGCCTATTTCGAGAAATGGGGGAAGAGATGGGAATATGTTATCCTGAAAATAGTTTGGTCCTTGGTCAGGCTAGCGATCAGATAATCCTATGGCTAAGAAAGTCGGAATCATCCTCATCAATTATCGTGATTATGCCCAGCGTTTCCTTCCAGCCTGTCGCGATTCTTTACGTACCCAAGATTATCCCTCTTCGGCCGTCAGGGTTTATATCGTCGATAATGCTTCCACGCCGGAATCGCGCGAGTATTTGCAAGCGAATTATCCGGAAGCTGCTATTTTGGAGAAAAGCGATGGCAATTACTCTGCGGCCTGCAATCTCGGGTTTTCCCAGGCGATAAAAGACGGTGCTGATTACCTGGTCGGCGTGAACATGGATACGGAGATGAAAGCAGATTGGCTGTCCCAACTCGTCTTAGCTCTAGAGAAGAACCCAGAGGCAGGAATCGCCCAATCCAAGATATTGCTCTACCCCAAGGACGAAGGCGAGAGGCAAGCGCCTCTTATTAATAGCTTGGGCAATGTCATCCATTTCCTGGGTTTCGGCTTTACCGACGGTTATGGCAATCCTGACAGGCAGATTGACGGCTATCCGGAGATAAAAGGCTATGCTAGCGGCTGTTCGTTCATCATCAAGGCCGAGGCTTTCGGGAGGATTGGCGGCTATAATGAAGAATATTACATGTATCATGACGATCTTGAGCTGAGCCTGAAAGCCAAATTAGCCGGCTATAAGATCATCCTGGCGCCGGCATCGGTAATCTCCCATAAATACGAATTTGCTAGAAGCCGGCGGATGGTCTATTATATGGAGCGCAACCGCTACCTAACCCTCCTAACCTTCTATCCTTGGCCGCTCCTCCTCCTTATCGGCTTGCCTGGCTTTATCATGGATCTGGGCATGCTGTTCTATTCAGCCATCAATGGCTGGTTCCAGGAAGAGATAAAGATATATGGCTATTTTCTAAAACCAAGGAGCTACGCCCTGATTAAAACCGAACGAAAAAAAATAAGAAGATTCAAGCAGGTATCTTTCTGGCGGCTAGCCAGAAGGTTTGCCGGTCGGATCGAATTCCAAGAGATTGCTAATCCGCTCCTCCGGTACCTAGTCAATCCGCTCTTCGATATATATTGGCAGCTAATCCGCCTTTTCATCTAATATGGATCTTTCGATTATCATCGTCAATTATTATAGCCAGGCTAAGCTCAAGAATTGCCTGGCCGCCTTGCGAGCTGCCCCGCCCGTCGTAATCAGCTGGGAAATAATCGTGGTCGATAATGCCTCTGGCGACGATCTTGGCTTTTTAGCTGAGCGACCGGAGATAAGGCTTGTTCGGAGCCCGAAGAACCGAGGCATGGGCGGCGGCAATAATCTGGGCATCGAAGCGGCTAGGGGTCGTAAAGTCCTGATTCTCAATCCCGATACGATTATCAAGGGGTTGGCAATAAACACCCTTTATGATTATTTGGAAAACAATCCTAGCGTCGGCATCATCGGTCCTAAACTCGTCTATCCGGATGGCACGCTCCAGTCTTCCTGCGCCCGGTTTCCCAGCTTTTTCATGCCCGTCTTACGCCGTACTTTTTTAGGCGACTATTTTGCTGATTCGCGCGATAGCTTCATGATGAACGATTTCGACCATAATTCTGTCAGGGCCGTCGATTGGCTCATGGGTTCCTGTCTGATGTTCAGAAAAGAGACCATCGGACCGAAGGGAAAGACCTGGCGGCCCAGATTCGACGAACGTTATTTCATGTATTTCGAAGATACCGACCTCTGTCGGACGGCCTGGAGGAACGGCCTGAAAGTCATCTATCATCCGGAAGTAGCCGTTATCCATGACCATCAGCGCGAAAGCGCTAAGAACCCCTGGTATGTCGCTCTCTTCCAAGATAAGATTACCTGGATCCATATCGGTTCCTGGTTAAAATATTTTAGCAAATGGGGCCTCAAGGCTCCGCAATACCAATATGAAAAAGATTAAGAAAGCGATTTTTCCGGTTGCTGGTTTTGGCACCCGGTTTCTGCCGGCCACTAAGGCTCAGCCCAAGGAAATGTTGCCAGTCCTGGATAAGCCGACCATCCAGTATCTGGTCGAAGGGGCCGTGGCGGCCGGCATTGAAGAAATAATTTTCGTTACCGGCCGTGGCAAGCGGGCCATCGAGGACCACTTTGATTATTCTTTTGAATTGGAGAAGAACCTGGTGGAGAAGAATAAACTAGACCTTTTGAAGAAGGTGAAGGCTATTGAGAATCTGGCTAAATTTACCTATGTCCGTCAGCCCATCCCATTGGGTGACGGGCATGCTGTAAATTGCGCTAGCCATCTTATCGATGAGGACGAAGCGGTTTTGGTTTGGTTCGGCGACACCCTGTTCGATGATTGCGCAGCAGCTGCCAGGGAGGTGATCAGTGTCTACGAAAAATATGGCGATACGGTTATCGGTCTATCGCGTATCGACAAGAAGGAGACGGACAAGTTCGGGGTCATAGATGGCGTCGACTTGAAGGATGGCATCTATGAAGTCCGGAAATTCGTGGAGAAGCCAGCGCCAGAAAAGGCGCCTTCGACCCTAGCTGCGCCTGGCATCTATGTCATCTCGCCAGCGGTCATAAAAACCCTGAAGACCATGAAGTCCGGGAAGTCCGGTGAAATTCGCCTGGCTGATGCCTATGATCTCCTGCTCGAGGATAATAAGCCTCTGTATGGCAAGCTGATCAGCAGTGAATGGCTTGATACCGGCAACAAATTCAATTTTATCAAAGCGACCCTGAAGATTGGCTTGAAACATGAGGAGATCGGCCCAGACTTACAGAAATTGATTAATGAATTAGCGACCAAATAGGAAGAGTGATAATAAAAAACACCCGAATCTCGGGTGTTTTTATTTGGAAACGATTTATTGCAGGAGTAATTTGTAGATTCCTTCTCGGCCATCGATCTGAGCGTTAAGATAGAGGAGACTGTTTTTATCATCAAGCACCGACCAAGAAATTTTCTCGGCTTTTAAGATCGTAGTCATGGTTCCGGCGCGCCAGTCGAAAGCTTGCAGGCTTTTCGGTGTCAAGAAGACTAGATATCCATTATTGCTCTGCCAGAGGATATGGGTAATCTCTTCGCTAACGCGAGTCAAAAGGGAGGAACGGCCGGAAGAAAGATCGAAGAGGTAGACTTCCCAACGGTTATTGTATAACAGTTGGCCATCGTTCAGCCATTGCCAGCTGACTACATTCCGCAAAGGATCACTGCTCGCTTCGAATTTGTCGGGGTCAATCAGGTATAAGGTTTTATTCTGGTCGTCATATAAACTAAGAACGGCCTGGTTGTCCAAGATGAAACGATAGTGGCCGATGGCTGGCAATTCTAATTGCTGGTTGAACTTTTGGCTCTCGATTGAATAATCCTTTAGGAATATCTTGTTTTTTTCCGTTACCACAACGAAGAGATGCTTGCCGCGCGGTTCATAACTGAGGTAATTACCGTTCAGGAGCAGGGCATTAGTCTTGCCATCCGCTGCCAGCCGATTCAAGGTATCCTTATTTTTATAATACACGTTGCCACCGGCCTCTTCATATAGCCAATCGGCAGCTTCAGCGCCGATTACTTGGCGGTAGTCGATGGCTGTTCCTTTTTCTGGATCGAACAGGCATCCGGCGCCAAATAGCTTGCCGTTAGCAAGCCATTGGCTTTCAGCGGTTATATCAAATGGCAAAGCCTTTTCGGTCCCCGTCTTGAGGTCAACCACCCTTTTCCCGTCGCCGAGATAAAGATAGCGTCGGTTCGGGCTTAACTGCAGGTGGCCGTCAGATGAAGAGGCGATAAGGAGGGGCTGGCTGGAATTAAACAGGTTTAAGTCTTCGGCGAAGGTCGTCTGTCCCGGCTCGATGCGAAATTTTTTTTCTAACGGCCAGTAGCCTGCCAGCTCTAGACGCAAGGTATATTCGCCAGGCAGGAGGCCTTTTAATTTATTCGGCGTCGTTAGGTAATCATCGCCCCAGAATTTCAAGGTCTGTCCCCGTTGCGCCCGGCCATCCAGATAGATGGTGGCACCTCTCGGGGTAGTACTAATGGCTAACATTCCGGTTTTTTGCAATATCTTATTATATCGCAGTGGCCAGCTTAGGTTGAAGCGGTAGCCGGAGGCGTAAAGGGAAACGATAATCGTCAAGACTAGGAACAAGACGACGAACATGAATAACATGAAATTGCGGGCTTTGAGAGACATAGGTTAATCTTGGCGGATAATCTTGGCGCCTAAGGCGGCCAAGCGTTCATCAAGCTTTTCATAGCCGCGGTCGATCTGGTAGATGTTATCGATTTCCGTCGTTCCGTGGGCGATCAGGGCGGCGATGACTAGGGCGATACCAGCTCGGATATCCGGACTGATCAATTTTTTCCCGTATAGCTCGGATGGCCCGTTGATGACAACGCGATGCGGATCGCACATGACGATACTCGCGCCCATCTGGGAAAGCATATCGGTCCAAATCAAGCGACGGTCGTAAATCGTTTCTTGGATGAGGGTGGTTCCTTCTGCCTGAGTCATGAGGACGACGTAGGGGGATTGCAGGTCGGTCGGGAAACCAGGGTATTCATGCGTCCGGATATCATGCGGCTTTATCCTCCCTGATTTTTTGATTAGTAGCCAATTAGCGCCTTTCTCGTAAGCGACTCCGATCTGGTCGAAGATTGCCAGCAGGCTGAGGATATGTTCTGGATTGCAATTGGTAATTTTTATTTCCGAACCGGTCGCTGCCGCCATGATAGCGAAGGAGCCGGTTTCGATTCGGTCCGGGATAACCTCGAAAGTCCCGGCGCTTAGCTTTTCGATGCCCTCAATGGTAATAGTCGGCGAACCGGCGCCGGAGATTTTCGCTCCTTGCTTGTTCAGGTAATCGGCCAGTGCCTCTATTTCCGGTTCCATAGCACAGTTGCGCAGAGTTGTCCGGCCCGGCACCAGGCAGGCAGTCATCATCAAGCTTTCCGTCACGGTCACGCTGATGAGCGGGAAGAAGAAATCAGTACCATGCAGTTTTTTCGCCTTGACCCAATAATGCTTTCCTTCGATTTCCTCCACCGTCGCTCCGAAAGCCTTGAAGCCTTCCAGGAACAAGTCAATCGGCCGGCTGCCAGCGCCGATGACGCAACCGCCAGGGTGCGGGAATTTCACTTCGCCGAAGCGGACCAGTATCGGGCCGACGAACATCACGGAAGTACGGAACTTATCCGCCAGTTTGGCCGGCAATTCAATCTTATCTATGCCCTTGGTGCTGATAGTTACACTGCCATTTTGTCTGCTGATTTCCGCACCTAAATCAGCTAATAGGTCGAAAGATTTCCCAATATCCTCGATATCCGGGAGGTTGTTGATAGTAATCGTTTCCGTCGATAGAATCGAGGCCGGAATTATCTTTAAGGCAGCGTTTTTAGCGCCTTTGACCGCTATTTCCCCGCCCAGCTTCTGATTGCCGGTAATGATGAATTTTGGCATATTAGTAAAGAGGTTATTTAGATTAATTTCTTCCATAACTATAGCCCATTCGTTGACAAATTTCAAATATTTGTTATCATGGAGTAATGTTAAGGAGAAATCGTTAATTTTTTTTAAATCTATGTCCAAAATTGCAGTAATTTCTACTGGCGGCAAGCAGTATAAGGTCCAAGAAGGAGACTTGGTGAAGGTGGAGAAACTGGAAGCCGAAAAAGGGAAGAAGGTCAAACTGGAAACCTTATTAATCGCCGATGGCGCTAATTTGGAATTGGGCCAGCCGTCTTTGGGCGAGAAGGTCGAGGCGGAAGTCGTCGAAACCGGAAAAGCCAAAAAGATCACCGTCGTCAAATACAAGAATAAAACCCGTTACAAGAAGACAGTCGGCCATCGCCAATGGCTGACAACCCTTAAAGTCTTGAAGATCGCTTAATACTTCTTATCCGTAGAATAAAAAAATTCCGTCTCTTCAGAAAGAGCGGAATTTTTATTTTACGATGTTTTTTTCGGCCTTGATAGTAGTCGCCAGAATAGGCGACGGCGGTGCCAAGCGTTCCGGCGGAACTGCTTGAGCTTTTTCGGCGTCTGGCCTAAATTCTTCTTATTGAATTTTAGATTCCGGATAAGAAGGATAATGACCGCCATTCGATTACCAATCTTCTTATTGAACAGCCCAATAATATAGCCGATGGCTAGGCCGAGGACCAGAACAACTATCATTAAACCAGTTATCATCCTTACCTCCTTTCCGATTGTTTAAAGTTCGTTTATTTTATTTCGTTCCTGTATCTAAGAGCACTAGCCAGGGTTGTCTCGTCAGCATATTCCAGGTCGGAACCGGCCGGCAAGCCCTTGGCTAAGCGGGTTATTTTGACCTTGTCCTTCAAGACCCTATTCAGGTATAGGGCGGTCGTTTCTCCTTCCAAAGTGAAGTTGAGGGCCAATATCACTTCCTTTATGCGGCCGGATTTTATTCGAATCAATAGTTTTTCTAAATTCAAGTCTTCTGGCTTGACGTCATTTATCGTATCAATCAGCCCGCCTAGGACGAAATATTGCCCGACGAACTGGCCGGTTGCTTCGATGGCCGCTAGATCTTGGCTGTTTTCGACTAGGCACAGAGTTCCGTTATTGCGGCCTTGGTCAGTACAAATCGGGCAAGGATTGATTTCGGAAATCGCTCGACAGGTCTCGCAAGTCAAGACTTTAGTTGGCAACTCATTGATGCTATCGGCAAGCGCCTTAAGCTTTTCCGGCTTCTGTTTTAAGAGATAAAAAGCATAGCGTTCGGCCGTTTTCGGACCGACGCTGGGAAGTTCTGATAGTCTTTCGATTAAGTTTTGCAATCCTCGCGGATAGCGCATGGTCTTGTTAGTTCATCCCCGGGAAGCCTCCCATGTCTTGGAGCTTCTTAGCCATCAGGCGTTGGGCACGTTTGATAGCGCTATTGAAGCAATATTTAGTGGCTTCTTCCTGAGCATCTTTACTTAGCTGGTCGCTTAGGGATAGGGAAATTATTTCTAAATTTCCATTAAGGACGATTTTGACACCGTTCTTCTCTTCGGTAACCGTCTCTTGGGCTAAGGCATCTTGCATAGTCTTAGCTTGGCTGCGCAGATCCTTGAATTGCTTGAGCTTGCTGAACATAAAAGATATTTTTGGCCTTGGGGCCGCGTTAATTATTAATTAGATTAGAATTCTATTGGGGCCGCTTCGCTAGTTTTCTTGCTCAAGCTGCGGAAACTGACGGTATTTTCATCAAAATAGAGATCGACTTTCCCGGTCGGCCCGTTGCGGTGCTTGGCAATGTGGATTTCCGCCTTGTATCTCTCGTCAAGTGACAGGTCGTTGGGGTTATAGCCACGATCAGCGGCTTTTCGGTATATGAACATGACGACATCGGCGTCCTGTTCGATCGAACCAGAATCGCGTAAGTGCGATAGTTTTGGGATGGCTGGGTGGGTCATTTCCACGGCGCGGGAAAGCTGGGCGAGCGCCAGAATCGGGATATTGAGCTCGCGAGCAATAGATTTCAGGCCACGACTGATCTCAGCAATCTCCTGGACGCGGTTATCGCCGTATTTTCCTCGGCCTTCCATCAATTGCAAGTAGTCTATCACTACTAAGCCTAAGCCTTTTTCCATCTGCAGGCGGCGGCACTTAGCCCGGATTTCCATAATCGAGAGTGTTCCGGAGTCGTCAATGTAGATTGGCGCTTCCGCCAGCTTGCCCATCGCTTCACCAATACGCGCGAAATCGTTATCTTCTTCCTTATCCGACAGGTTGCCAGTCCTCATCTTCCAGAGACTGACGCCGGCCTGGGCGCAGAGCATACGGTCGACGAGCTGCTCCTTGCTCATTTCGAGCGAGAAGATGCCGACGCCTTCCTTGCTCTTGATTGCCGCTTGGCGGGCGATGTCCATGGCTAAGGCAGTTTTGCCGACCGAAGGGCGCGCCGCTAAGATTATTAAATCGGATTTTTGCAGGCCAGCCAGGAGATTGTCCAGATCCGGAAACCCAGTCGGCAGGCCGCGCAGCTTGCCGCTATACTTATGCAGCTCATCGATCCGGTCGAAGGCGGCTGTGAGCAGGTTGTCAATCGGCAGGAAAGCATTCTTCAGATATTTGCGGGAGACGCCGAAGACCTTTTTTTCGGTTTCGTCTAGAAGCTCGTCTATTTCCCGTTCTTCATTAAAACTGAGAGAGGAGATTTCGGCCGCCGCCTGCTGCAGACGGCGCAGGGTCGCCTTACGCTGGATGATATTGGCATAGTTAGCGATATTGCCGGAAGTCGCGACCGCGTTGGAAAGGTGAGCGAGATAAGTCCGGCCGCCAATTGCCGCCAATTGTTTCTTTTCTTCTAGGCGGTTAGCTAAGGTGATGATATCGATCGATTCCTGATTGCCGTATAATTCCTTGATCGTTTCGTAGATTATCCGATGAGCATCGCGATAGAAATCCTGGGGCATGATGTTGTCAGCCACTTTGATAATCGCGTCCTTGTCTATCAGAAGAGAACCAAGTAGCGACTCCTCGGCTTCCAGGCTATGGGGCGGAACTTTGGCGATTAAGTTGTTGTCGGTGGAGGGCATGGGGTTTTTAAGAGATTAATCGTTATATTATCTTATAATATCGAGAGGGATATTTCAAGGCAGGATTATTCACTTATTATTAACCAATTATCCCAAGGTTGACAGAAATTAGTTTTTGTCTTAATCACTGATAGTAAAATAAACCCCAGCGAGGACTATGAAGTGGCTGTTCCTATAGCGAAGGAAGAGACCGAGAAGATTTTTTCAGAAAAATGCCAAAATTGCGGCGAAAGAAATGAGTCCCCAATCATGGAAATGTTCGCATTAATCGTTGGCTGACCAGCAAAATAAAACAGCCCAGTCTTTTATAAGGCAGGGCTGTTTTTCTATATCCTGGAGCCGACTGTCGGGTTTGAACCGACGACCTGCTGTTTACAAGACAGCTGCTCTACCAGCTGAGCTAAGTCGGCGGCATGTGATGTGCGCCCAGCAGGATTCGAACCTGCGACCTTCTCCTTAAAAGGGAGCTGCTCTACCAACTGAGCTATGAGCGCTTAAATAAAATGGCGTTTTCCGCCAATTTTCTGACAAATTGATAATAACAAAAGATTATTTTTTTGACAAGGGCTGAGCCGAGATTTATACTAAGAATACTTATGAAAAGGAAAACGGAGAGGAAAGCGAAACTGGGAATCGGTTTCCAGATATATTCTCTAGGCTGCAAGGTCAATCAGTATGATTCAGCCGTCCTAAGACGAGCCCTGGAGGCGCGCGGCTTTATAATATCCCAAAGACCGGAATTGGTCGTTATCAATACCTGTTCGGTGACTAAAGTGGCGATCCGTAAGGATCGTTATCTTCTGAACAAGTTGCGCCGGGATTTTCCCCAAAGCCTCATCGTCATCATGGGTTGCTGGCCGGAGACGGCTGAGATGCCGGCAGCTGGTTCCCGTCTTATCTTCTGGGGTGTAGGAAAGGTCGAAGGATTGCTCGAGAAGATTAGCTCCTTTTTCCCTCGCCTGGAAAAAACGGAAGCCGGTAGTGCCATGGAGTCTGGTCTAGTTGCTTCTTCTGAGCGTTCACGCTATTTCCTGAAAGTCGGCGACGGCTGCAACCAATTCTGCTCCTATTGCCTAATTCCTTTCGCTCGCGGCCGCCTATGGAGCCGGCCGAGGCGAGAGTTGGTTCTAGAAGCTGAAGCTGCTGCTGCCGCCGGCTACCGGGAGATCGTCCTTTGCGGCATCCATCTCGGGAGATACGGGGAGGACAATAGAGGGAAGGAGATGGATTTAATCGGATTGTTAAAGAAGATCTTGGAGATAAAGGATTTAGGCCGGGTGCGCTTGAGTTCCATCGAGATAAACGAAGTGACGCCAGCGCTTATTGAACTGATGAAGGAAGAGCCGAGAATCTGTCGCCATCTCCACATCTCTCTCCAGTCCGGAAGCGACCAGGTTCTCAGGGCGATGGGCCGGCCCTATACAACCGCCTATTTCCAGAAACGAGTAACGGAATTGAGGAGGGCGATGCCTGATATCGCGATTTCGACTGATATCATCGTCGGTTTCCAAGGAGAAAGCGAAACGGATTTCCAAGCAACCGGCAATTTCGCCGAGAAGATTAGGTTCAGTAAGATCCACGTCTTTTCTTTTTCGGCTCACGAGAAGACGAAAGCCTATAGCCTGCCGGGCAAAGTCAAGCCGGAAGAAATTGCGAAGCGATCAAAGAGACTGCGCACCTTGTCGGGTCGCTTAGAGAGGGAATATCAAGAGATGATTATTGCTAAATATCGGTTCCGGCCAGGCGGGCTCTCACTCGTCGCTGAAAAAGGCGGCGGCAAAAAGATACGCGTCAAGACCGAGTTCGGGTTTGATTTGCGTTTAAGCGAATCAGAATTAAGTAAGAATACGTTGGTGTAACTACATTGGATCCCCAGTAGTATAGGGCTGGTCATTTCATATATTGTATATTTTAGTAAAATAAGCACTCCGGAAACGAGGTGTTTTTTAATTTAGAGATTCTAAAATCCGAAGTTTTCAAAATTTTATAGGATTATGGTAGAAATTGGGAAATGGAGCGAAATTTTATAGTGGATGGCTTTACATTATTTTATTTTAATGATATATTAAAAATATAACAATTCATTTTTTTTATAATATGATAAAAAAACTAAATCGTATTGAAGTATTGAACAAGTTAAAATCAATAGGTATAGCGGTGTTTTCTCCAAAGGAATTTCAGGATATTTTTACTGTATCAAAAAACACAGCTTCTGTTTTTTTATCTAACAACGTAGACAGCAAGCTGTTCATTAAATTGCGCAATGGGTTTTATATGTTAAAGGACACAAACCCGTCGCTATATGTTGTCGCCAATAGGCTTTATCAACCATCTTACATATCTTTAGAATCGGCTTTGTCTTTTTATGGAATTATTCCGGAAACGGTTTACGGTATTACCTCGGTAAGTACTAAAGCGACCAGAGAATTTTTATCAGAAATAGGGGCTTTTAGTTACCAAAAAATAAAGAAGGAAGTCTTTGTCGGGTACGAACTTAAAGATATCAGAGGAGAAAAAGTTTTTATGGCCGAAGCGGAAAAGGCCCTGGCGGATTATTTATATTTTGTTGATTTGAAAAAAAACAGCTTAAATGACCGACTTTATTTAAAAAAAATAAGTAAAAAGAGGTTGATTGAATACGCTTCGTTTTTTAAGAGGAAGTCGATGATAAAATTAATAGATCAAATATATGATGAATATAAAAAGCCTGGAAAAATATACTAATCAGTTTCAAACCGGTATTGATAATATCGTGCGCGAGTATTGCCAGCATTTATTTTTATCCTATTTTTATCAAGAAGCTGGATCGGAAAGAATTTTGTTTAAAGGCGGGACCGCCTTAAGAATTGTTTTTCAAAGTCCTCGTTTTTCCGAAGATCTGGATTTCAGTGGTTTTAATATCAGTCATAATGAAATTGAAAAAATTGTCGCCAATACTTTAAGTAATATAGAAAAAAGCGGGCTGGCGGTTGATATCGAGGAAAGCAAAAAAACTAGTGGCGGATTTTTAGCAATTATTATTTTTAAAATAGAGGATTACATTTCAAAAATAAAGATAGAAATATCTTTAAGAGGAAACAGCTATATAGCGGGAGAGAGGGAGATTATTCATAATAATTTTATCCCCGCGTATACCGTCGTCCATTTGCAAACCAATTATTTGGTCGGTGAAAAAATTAAAGCCTTATTTGACAGGCAGAAGCCTCGCGATTTCTTTGATTATTATTTTTTATTGTCTGGCAATTATGATATTGCTAAAAATAAAGATAATTTAAAAAAAATACTTAATTTGCTTGAAAATACTAAAATGGATTTTCGCGGAGAGCTTCGTCGATTTTTGCCAGTCAGCCAGGCCAGGCATATGAAGGATTTTAAAAAAATATTAGTTGATAAAATTAATAATTATACCGGCAAATAATTAATCTAATCTATGAAATATATAGTCAACGAAAAAATCAATGAGATAGTTACCGAGCCATATTCTTATGATTTTTCTCTTGACGAAGATTGCTTGTGCCTTATCGAAATAATCGCCAGCGCCAAAAGTTGGTGGCAGAATTTTAAGTCCGGACGATCATTTTTTAAAGACGACGATATATTTCTATATTTAGATAATCAAGAATTAACCACATCCAGCAATACCAAAAAAGATGCTAGTTCGGCTTGGAACGGCAACGAGTTATGCGGGTTAGATAAAACCGTGATTGTCGCAGTGAATTTGAAGAAAGGCAACCACACAATTAACCTAAAACCAGATCAATCTCCATATCTAAAAAGTATCTCAATCTCTAAGGTAGAAGAGAAAAATCAAATAATTTATATTCCAATGAATAATAATCCCGCCCAGAAAAGCGAAGGTCGCCCTTGGCTCAGCTATATTCTATTAGATTTATTTATTTACAATTTATCTATTATTGCCTCCGCCGATAAAAACCACAAAGATGACGATGATTTAAAATTAATAATTAATAGTAAAGTTCAAAAGAATGAAAATGCCAAATCCCACAGAGATTGGTATTGGTGCGGCAAAATATTAAAAGGTGAAAATAAAACTTTCTCTAAAGACATTAATTCCCAAACAAAACAATTAAACCTTGATTTATATTCCGATGGCACTCCGCGTCTGTCGAAAATAGAAATTGAAATTAAAGAGCCAAAAAGAATCCCGACAGTCGATGACCCGCTTTGGACTGGTGATTTTCGGGATGATACGGATGAAATGCTATTGGCGAGACTCATATTCGGCGAAGCGGCGGGCGAGCCTCAAGAAGCTAAAATCTGGGTAGCTTGGTCTGTTATTAATAGAACCACTGCTAATTCTTGGTGGCCAGATGCGATTAAAGAAGCAATATTGCAAAAAGGTCAATACGATCCGGTTAATCCAAAAAATGACGCTTATAATAGAATTATTAACCCCTTAAATTATGAAGGCGAAAAAGACGCAGACAGAAAAAGCTGGTATGAATGCTATAAAATAGCAGAAGCCGTTGTTTCTAAAAAAATAAAAAATTCCACAGCCGCAACTCATATTCATGGGATAGGAGTTACTAGAGATTGGTTTGAAAAAAATGTTGTTCCGAACGGAAAATTTTTAAAGAAGATCGGTAATACTTATTTTTACTGGAGCCCTAATTAAAAATGTTTATTTTAAAAAATGAAAAAGATAATTAAAAAAATTATTAAGATACTCATCGCTTTAGTGGTTTTTATACTGACTGTCTCTTTTATAATTTTTTATTTTTTTCCGTCTTTATTTATAGATTTTTTTATTAGTTACGATAAAAAATCAATTTGGGTAAAAACATCCCCGATTATTTTTAGCTGGGAAATTTTAGATACTTCGTCTGAAAGTGATGACTTATCATGGTCACCCGATGAAAAGCATTTAGCCTACACTGATTTTGTTAGGGAAGTTATATATGATAAAGAATATTTTATAAAAATTATTGATCCGAAAACGCTACGAGTAAGAACGGTGTTCATTGGAGATTATCATACTAGCCATTATCGGTGGCTTGACAACAACACGATTAGAGTCTATGTTAGCGCTGGGTCAGGAGTAAGAATTTATAGAGATATCGATATTCATCTTAAGGAATCGTTTGTCGCCGTTTATCATCTTGATCCTAAATATTGGGTGGCTCAGGCTTGGTATGAATACGACGACTAATTGCTTAGTGGTATCTATTTGTTAATTTAACGGGCAGATTTTTGTTCTTACTCAGAATTTATTTTAGGTTTATTTTATTCCCTCAGTTACAAATATAAATTGAAAAACACCCAGCATACACTGGATGTTTTTTGTATAGGGGTTTAATGGTCAAAAATGGTTATGCGGGGAAATGACGAATGCGGCCGATATTTTTGATAAGCGCTTGCGCTTTGTCATGATTTTAGGCCTCATTTTCAGCTTCACTTGTCTGCTTTCTAACTCTTAGCAACATCTGATTTCGCTTTTCGGATTAGCTGCAGCCAGCTCTAGTTTGGCGGGGTGGCTGGTTCTCATCCAATCCCCGTATTATATCGTCGGCCTGGTTGTCGGGATAGTCTTCGTCTTCCTGGGTACCGGCCAATTGGAAATCGAAAGGGCAAGCCGAGTAAAGACTTTCTTGTGCCTACTCTTGATTTTTCTCTTGCAAACAGCCGTCGCTAGTTTTCTAGCCTGGAAAATGTAGGGAGGGGAGTAAAACAAAAACCCTGGGAGCAGCAGAGCTAACAGGGTTTTTTATATATCTTGCTTATTTTATCGTCTCCCCGAGAGAATATTGGTATAGGACCTGCGAAGAGGCCGTGATGACATTTTGCAGGTTATAGCCTAGCTTGTTGAAAGCAGTTTCGTCGGCGAACGGCCGCTTGCTCCCATTCGAGATCAGATAGACGGTGGGGAAATTGTCAGTCTTCAGTAGGGTGCCGTCCGAGAAGAGAACAGGTCCAATCTTGGTGTATGAATCTAGTTGCTGGGTAGTTACTTTCAATATCTTTTTGCCCTGGAATTTGGTGCTCAGGAATATCTTGTCCAGGATCGGCGCTTTAGTTCCGTTTTCGACATAGAAGACACCGCCTCCCTTCTTGTCCTGCATCAGGACGCCAGTGACGTAGGTCGAAGTGGCGGTGATGGTCTTGCCGGTCTGGTAGCTGGCCAGATCGTTAGCCGTCGTCTTTTCGATCTCTTCTGGATTGAAGCCGATTTTCTGGAATACCGCTAAGCTGGCGAAAGGTCGTTTTTCCTTGTCGACTAGCAGGTATATCTGTTTATCTGGCGTCTGGACTAAGGAATAGTTAGCAAACTTTATCGTCTCGCCTTCAGAATAGTTATCTAAGTCTTCCTGCTTAGTAATTACAATCTGCTCCGGCTTGAAGCGGGAGATGAAAGCGGACCAATTCAAGAAGAGGCGTTTTTTCCCACCCTCGATAAGCCAGATGGCCGGGTTGCCCTTCACCTGCAGGATTGATCCGTCCGGATAAAGGGTGGTAACCTTCGGGAAATAACGGTTCCAAAGCTTGTAAACATTATAGTTGCCGTTGAAGACATGGGGCGTATAGTTATATAAGGCAGCTGTCGCCTTGTTCTCCGGCGTGACGGCCATTGTCTGGTTAGCGGTCGTGCAATACGGCGTCGGCGTGTTGCTGATGATATAGGTCTGCCCGGCCTGGTAATTGTAATTCTCCGGTTCATTCATATAAGCCAGGAATTGTAGGGCGGCACTATTTACCTGTTTGCCAAAGCCTTTATAATACGGATTACAGACCCAGCCATCTGGGCAGCCGTAGCCGGTCGCCCAATCCAGGCGGCTTGTGGTCGGGCTCGAATCCTCTATCAAACTCGCTTCTTTTTGTAGGAGGATGAGCAAGAATTTCGGATTGACGGTCGTTATCTTCCTACATTTCTGCTGTTTCTCGGCTTCGGTCGGAGAATTGCTAAGCGTCACGCCATCGCAATCGAAATTATTGCGGCTGGCATCGTAGATTATTTCTGCCGCCGACTTCGTCACGCCATTGGCGTTCGGAGCGGTGTAGTTAGCCAGAAAGCTCCCCTTGCTTTGGAGGAAGTTTTGGATGTCGGCTAGGCCCAGGCTATTCGTATCCAGGAGGTCGCTATCGCTCAGGATACGATTAGGGTTGAAATTCGGGTCGATCTCGGTTTGGGCCAAGGCCGGCTGAGCAAACAGGAGACTAAACAAAAAAATGATGATTAGTTTATAGCCTTTCATATAGAATTATTATAGTATATTTTTTTTCTTAGGGCAAAAAATATTTTGGAAACTAACTAAAAACCGGGGTCAAGCCTCGGTTTTTATATAGATTATCATTTATTTATGCTCACCAGCACTTTTTCTTTTTCTCCCAGATCGATCTTTACCTTATCGCCCTCCTTGATCTTGTCCTCGATGATCTCAAGAGCCAGTTCGTCTAGGATCATGGTCTGGATAATGCGCTTTAAGGGGCGGGCGCCATAGGTGATGTCATAGCCTTTTTCGGCCAAGAGTTTCTTGACCCGCGGGCTGATGCGGACGGAGATATTCTTGTTGCTCAGCCGCTTCTCGACTTTGGCTAGTTCCAAGTCGACGATCCGCTCGAGATCCTCGGGGGCTAAGCTGCGGAAGAGAACGATCTCATCGATGCGGTTCAAGAATTCTAACTTGAAGTTGGCTTTCAGGATTTTGTCAATCTTCTCTTTCATCTCGGCCGTCCGGGTTGGCGAGTCCTGGGCCTTATTGCTTTCATCGGCGAAGCCGATTGAGTATTGTTTTATAACCTCGTTCCCCAAGTTGGAAGTCATGATTATGACCGTATTCTTAAAATTGATGGTCCGACCCTTGGAATCGGTTAGCCGCCCGTCATCTAAGATTTGCAGGAGGATATTGAAGAGGTCGGGGTGGGCCTTCTCGATTTCATCGAAGAGAACGACGGAATAGGGGTGGCGGCGGATTTTATCGGTTAGTTGTCCGCCTTCGTCGTGACCGATATAGCCGGGCGGGGAACCGATCAGTTTAGCGACGGAATGCTTTTCCATGTATTCGCTCATATCCAAGCGGATGAGCGCTTTCTCGTCATCGAACATGAAGCGGGCTAGAGCCTTGGCTAATTCGGTCTTTCCCACGCCACTCGGACCGACAAACAAGAAGCTGCCTAAAGGTTTTTTTTCTTCATTGATGCCGGCGCGGCTGCGGCGCAAAGCATTAGCAACCGCAGTGATTGCCTCTCCTTGGCCGATGACTTCCTTCTTGAGTTCGCCTTCAGCGCCGCTCAGTTTTTTAATCTCATCCTGGAGCATCTTATTGACCGGGATACCGGTCCAGCGGGCAACGACTTTAGCGATATCTTCTTCGTCGACTTCTTCTTTCAGGATGCGCTGACCTTTTTTCTGGATTTTCATGAGTTCTTCCTGGAGATTCTTGATTTTACTTTCCAGCTCCGGGATGAGCCCGTACCTTATCTTCGCCACCTCAGTTAAATCTGCGCCTTGGCGCTGCGTTATTTCTGCCCTAATCCTCAGGTCCTCGATCTCTTTCTTAGAAGCGCGGATCTGGGAGATGATATTTTTTTCGTTGTTCCAATGGAGTTCCAGCTGGTTTGCCCTCTCTTTAAGCTTCGCCAATTCTTGGTTGATTGCTCTTATCTTTGTCGTCTTCTTATCGGCCGTCATGAGTCCGGCTTTATTGAGCTCTAATTGGTTTATTTTCCTCTTTAATTGATCAAGCTCGTCCGGCATGGAATCGATTTCCATGCGGAGAGATGAAGTCGCCTCGTCGATAAGGTCGACCGCCTTGTCTGGCAGGTAGCGGTCGCTGATATAGCGGTTTGATAGCTTGGCGGCAGCGACGACGGCATTATCAGTGATGCGGACGCCGTGATGGACTTCGTATTTCTCCTTTAGGCCGCGGAGCATTGAGATCGTGTCTTCGACCGAAGGTTCGGCGACATATATCGGCTGGAAGCGCCGTTCGAGAGCGGCGTCCTTCTCGATATATTTTTGGTATTCTTTAGTTGTGGTCGCGCCGATAGTGCGCAGTTCGCCGCGGGCAAGCGCGGGTTTCAACATGTTAGAAGCGTCCATTGCTCCTTCGGAAGCGCCGGCGCCGATGATAGTATGGAGTTCGTCGATGAAAAGTATCAGCCGGCCGTTTTGAGATTTTATTTCCTTAAGAACGGCTTTTAGACGGTCTTCAAATTCGCCGCGAAACTTGGCGCCAGCGACGAGTGCGCCCAGATCCAGGGCGACGATTTCCTTGTTCTTCAGGTTTTCCGGCACGTCGCCGGAAACGATGCGCTGAGCCAAGCCTTCGACGATTGCCGTCTTGCCAGTACCAGCTTCGCCGATTAAGACCGGATTATTCTTGGTGCGGCGCAGGAGGACTTGCATGATGCGCCGGATCTCAGTATCGCGGCCGACCACCGGGTCGAGCTTTTCACCTCGGGCCAGCTCAGTCAGGTTAGTCGTATATTTTTCCAGGACCTTGTATTTGTTTTCCGGGAATTGATCTTGAATCGTCTGGCTGCCGCGCAATTCTTTCAGGATATCCTTGACCGTTTGATATTCGACTTTGAAATCTAAAAGCACGTTTTGAGCTGGAGACGGGACGCCGATTAGAGCGAGAAGGATATGTTCGGTCGAGATGAATTCATCATTAAGGCCATCAGCCTCTTTCTGGGCACGTTCTAAGATCATCGCGGTTTCGGCCGTGCCGGAAACGGCCTGGATCGGGCCGGAGCTAGGATTGATCTTGACGCGAGGCAGTCTCTGGATGACCTTGGTCGTCCGGTCTTCCATCACTTCCGGGTCGATCCTGAGCTTCTCAAGAATCGGCTTAATCAGGCTCTCATTCTGCTGTAGAAGGGAGAGTAATATATGGAGGGCTTCGATATTCGGTTGGCCATAGGCGGAGGCCAGCATCTGAGCGTTGATGATCGCTTCCTGGGATTTATCTGTGAATTTATTGAACATATTTTATATTTTTATTTTTCTTATTTAGCAGTCATCATATTAGAGTGCTAATACTATAATAGTATAGGGTTAGCGGCTTGTCAATCCGGGCTGGTTAATAGGCTGTAATAATACGTATCTGGTGACTTAAAATTAGCTTAGATTATTTTTTATCGACGTTGGTAGTATTGGCTCTTGGCAGCCCCCTTTGTTTATTTAGGGGCGTGTATTTCTTTCTCGCTAATAATGGTCAAGCCTGACAAAAATAGTTAAACAATAGTCGGTCCAGCTATCGCTAAATAGCTCCTTACGCCTTTGGGACAGACTTGGAAAGCCAAGGGGTCATTTTTTTGTTTCCCAAGCCTTTCTTCGGGCTGGAATTTATTTGGCGGCCGGCTCTTTTTATGGTAAAATATAAAAAAATCGATTAATCTTCGAAAGACCGCCTCATTTTTATGGTAAACGATAATTTTTTGGTTTTCAGCGGCAAGATTATCGCCGGCATCATCGGCGAGCTCTTATATTTCCCGATTTGGTGGTATAGCGTTGGCCTTTGGCGTCTAGCTAAGAATTTGTACGGCTTTTGGATCGGTCAGGAAAGATCGCTTGGTTTCTCCGTCTGGTTGAAGAATATTTTTGTCCCGATGTATGGTCAGTACGATTTGACGGGACGCCTGATTAGCTTTTTCGTCCGTTTAGTGCAGATTATCGTCAGGGGGGTAGTGCTTCTTTTTTGGTTAGCCATCGTTATCTCGGTTTTCATCTTCTGGCTGGCTTTGCCAGTGCTGCTTCTTGGTGCACTCATTTGGCAGCTTTATAAATAACTATGCCTGAGGAAAAAATAATCTTTACGCCCGATTCTTCCAGTGGCCGGCCCGGCACCTGGTTCTTGGGGCGTTTTCTGTCCTGGGATTGGTCCTTCGGGAAGGCGACTATTGCCTTACGCCGGACCGATGTCATGATTCGCCGTCTCGAAGGTCTGGTCTTCTGGCTAGTCGCGGCTAGCGGCTGGGTAGCGGTTGCTGTTTGGCTGGTCATGAATCGCGGGGCCTTGGTAGCCCGGCCTTTACAGATTTTCTTCTTCTGGAGCCAACAGAGCCCCTTGATCCTATATTTCCTCTTTTCCTTGTGGGCCGACCTCTTTCTGGTCTATCGCCGTAGTGAGCTTAAGGCGGCAGAGCAGAAGATAAATTATCGTCTGTTCACCTCTCAGAAGAAAGCGGCCAAGAAGACCAAACGTTACAATATTTCGACCACTTTTGATGATAAGATCTGGCGTTCTTTAGAAGAGGCTTATCTCTTAGCTAATAAGCTGCGGCAATCAAAGGTAGAAATCATCCATCTGTTTCGGGTCCTCCTCAAAGCTAAGGAGATCCAGAATCTCTTTATTCGGCTGAATGTCGACGCCAAGAAGCTGGTCAACCTGGTCGACCACCAGTTGGTCAAGCCTCAGGATTCGGATTTCCACGGCCAGAGCGGACTAAGCCCGGCAGTCCAGGAGGCCTTGGTCGCCGCTTTCATCGATGCCTATAACCTGAAACAGCCGAGCGTTAGTTATCTGAATATAATTTTGTTTTGCTATGAAAAGGATCCGGTTTTGGCGGAAATACTTTATGAATTGGAGATTGATAAGAACAAGATTAAGAATACTGTCGAATGGTTCCGAGTCAATAATCGCCTGCTAGATAATTATCGATCCTATCGCCGTTCTGCTCTCCTGAAACCAGGAACCAGCATGAACCGCGCCTATACGGCCATCGCTACTCCGACCTTGGATCATTTTTCTCATGACCTGACGGTCAGGGCGAAGAATCACTCTTTGGATATTTGTGTCGGCCGCCAGAAGGAGATCGGAGCGATTTTCGAGGCTTTCTCCGGCGGGCACAATGGTGTCATGCTAGTCGGCCCGACCGGCGTCGGTAAAAGCGCTATCATCAACGGCGTAGCGCAGCTGATGGTTGAAGAACGGGTGCCGGAAGCCCTGAAAGATAAGCGGCTGGTCGAATTGGACGTTTCGCGCCTGATTTCCGGAGCTGATCCGGCCCAGGCCGAAGAACGCCTCCTAACCTGCTTGACTGAAATAAACCGTTCCGGCAATATCGTCCTTTATATAGATAACATCGAGAACTTAATCGGCATCAGCGCCGGTGGGCAGTCGAGCCTGGATGTTTCCGAGGTCCTGGCTGAATCGATCAGTCGGCGGAATATATATTGCTTGGCGGCCGCGACGACTGATAATTATGCCCGCTTCATCGAAAATCGGCCAATTGGCGAAGCGATGAATGCTATCGGCGTCAAAGAACCGGAAATCAACGAAGCAATCCAGATCCTTGAGAGCCAGGTAGGATTTTTGGAACATAAATACGATATCTATATAGTCTATGGCGCCATCGAACAAGCGGTTGTGATGTCGACGCGCTATCTACATGATAAGTTCTTGCCGCTTAAGGCTATTAATCTCTTGGAAAAAGCGGCGATGATCGCCGCCAAAGCGGGCCAGAACGACCCGAGCAAATGTTTTTGCGGCCAGGAAGAAGTAGCTTTAGCAATCGCTGAGATGACCGGTATTCCAGCCAATAAGGTTACTGTTTCCGAAAGGGAAAAGCTGCTCCACTTGGAAAAGGAAATCCATGAGCGGCTTATCGACCAAGAAGAGGCAGTTAAGGCCGTCTCCGCTAGCTTGCGTCGCGCTCGAGTGGAACTGAAAGATACTAAACGGCCGATTGCCAGCTTCTTATTCCTGGGGCCGACTGGCGTCGGTAAGACAGAGTTAGCTAAAGCGGTTTCCGAGATATATTTCGGCGCCGAAGATTACCTCGTCCGCTTGGATATGAGCGAATACCAGTATCCCGACAGCGTCAAGAAGATGATTGGCGATTCAGATGGAACCCTCGGGTATTTGACTGAGGCCGTCCGCAAGAAGCCGTTCTCTTTAGTCCTGCTCGACGAAATCGAAAAAGCCCATCCGGACATCCTGAACCTTTTCCTCCAACTTCTTGACGACGGCCGCCTGACCGATGGCCAAGGCCGGACGATAAGTTTCACGGAATCGATCATCATCGCCACCTCTAATATCGGCGCTGTCTATATCCAGGATCAGATTAAGTCCCAGGCCCCCCTCAACCTCATTAGGCAGGAGTTGATCGATAACCAGTTGAACAAGTATATGCGGCCGGAATTGATCAATCGTTTCGACGGCATCATCGTCTTCAAGCCTCTTTCTGAGGATGACGTTAAGGCGATTGCCACTCTCATGCTCAAGAAGATCAAGAAGAACCTGAGCGATAAGGGCATTAATCTGAAAGCTGATAAAAACGGTGTAGAAATCTTGGCGTGCCAGGGATATGATCCCAAATTCGGCGCCCGCCCTTTACGCCGTTTGCTCCAAGATAAAGTCGAGGATATCATCGCTAACAAGATCCTGAGCGGCGAGCTCAAGCGTCGCGACGCGGTTGTCATCAATAGCCAAGCGGAGGTAGAGATTGAAAAGGCAGCAGAATTATAAATATGTTTTATCTTGTAATCTTTTTTCTCGCTTTTATTTCGGCGGCAATCTTGACCCTGGTAATCAAGAAGGTCGCCCTTTATTTTAATATCGTCGATCGGGCGGAGGATACGACGGTGCCGACCCAGCGTAAGATCCACCAGGGCGCTATCCCGCTCCTAGGCGGTATAGCGGTATTTATCGCCTATTTTTTCATACTTTTCCTATTCTCTAACCGTTTTTTTAGTGGTCCCTTGGGCTGGCCGCAACTTATCGGCTTTTTCGGTGGTGCTGCTATTCTGATGATCGGCGGGTTTCTAGATGACAAATATAACCTGAATCCGCGCTGGCAGATAGTCTTTCCAATCTTAGCCGTCTTAGCCGTTATCCTGGGAGGAGTGGAGATAACCAAAATCACCAATCCTTTCGGAGGCCTGATTATCATCAAGGACTTGGTCTGGGCTGGGCCGCTCCTTATCGCTATCTGGCTCATGGGTATGATGTATACAACTAAGCTCTTAGATGGCGTGGACGGTCTGGTTTCCGGCGTCAGCGCCATCGGCGGCCTGGTCATCTTCTTGTTTACGCTCACGACTCGCTATTACCAGCCGAATATCGCCTTCGCCGCCTTATTATTGACGGCGGTGTGCCTGGGTTTTTTGCTATTCAATTTCAATCCGGCCAAGATTTTCTTGGGTGAAGGCGGCTCACTCTTGATGGGCTATATCTTAGGTGTTCTCGCTATCATCTCTGGCGGGAAGATCGCGATTACCCTTCTCGTGATGGGCATCCCGATCCTTGATGTCGCCTGGACGATTATTCGTCGCTTACTTAAAGGGAAGAATCCTTTCCGTTCGCCTGATCGCCGACATCTTCATCATCGCCTCCTAGATTCAGGCTTGAGCCAGAAGCAGACGGTCCTATTTTTCTATGTCTTAGCTTTAATCTTCGGGCTTAGCGGGTTGTTTTTACAAAGCCTGGGCAAGTTCTGGGCACTCCTCATCCTATTGGCTCTTATGCTCCTGATCGTATCCGGATTCTCGTTGTTTGACCGGAAGAAGAGAAGTTGATATGTCTCGCCTGCTTTTACATATCTGCTGCGCGCCTTGCGGCACCTATATTACACGCGACCGTCTCCGACCGCGCCATGATGTCACCTGGTATTTCTATAATTCAAACCTCGATACGTTAGCAGAATACGACAGGCGCTTAGAGGCCGTGAAACTGATGGCGGAAAAATTTTCCATCCCGCTCCTTATCGAACCTTATAGCCATGAGGTCTGGAAAGGCCTGGTCAAGGGTCGGGAAGGCGATCCGGAACGCGGCGCGCGTTGCCATATCTGCTATCGCGACCGCCTGGAAAAGACCGCTCGTCTCGCCCAGGCCGGAAATTTCGATCTTTTCGGCACGACGCTCCTCACTAGCCCCTATAAGGATACGACAGTGATTAGAGCGATTGGCAGAGAGCTGGCCAGCACGGTCGGAATAGAGTTCCTGGATGAAGATTTTCAAGCTGATGACGGCTATCGCCGTTCCCAGGAATTAGCGAAAGAATTAGGCGTCTATCGCCAGAAGTTCTGTGGTTGCGAATATTCATCAAGAGCTTGATTATGGAAAAAGTCTCAAAAACTCTAATTTTCTTGGTGGTACTCCTGTTCTTGGCAACATTTTTCCGGTCCGGTGTCCGCGCGGCGGAAATCGATTCTGATGTTGACGGCCTGAGCGATTATTGGGAAGAGAAGTTCGGCACCGATCCGAATAACCAGGACAGCGATGGCGATGGTTTCAAGGATGGCCGGGAGGTCGATAATGCCTATAACCCTCTTTCCACCACGACCAAGAAGTTGCCCCAACGGTTGGAGATCGACCTGAAGAACCAGCGCTTGAAATATTATGTTAAAGGCTTCGTTTGGCGCGATTATCCAGTCTCGAGCGGTAAGGCTAGCATGCCGACGCCTCAGGGGAAGTTCTTCGTGGTTAACAAGGAGGCGAAGGCCTGGTCCAATAAATACCGGTTATGGATGCCATATTGGTTAGGTTTGGGTAATGGCAGTTTCGGCATCCATGAATTGCCACTCTGGCCCAATGGCTATCGCGAAGGCGCAAACCATTTAGGTAAGCCGGTTTCGCACGGTTGCATCCGGCTTGGCATCGGCCCGGCTAAATATATATATGAAAGGGTCGGGACGGGGACGGAAGTGATAATAAAGAAGTAAATTAATAGTTATATTATAATCATATAAAATCTATGTTCGCAGAAGGATTAGGGCGGATTAATCCGGTTGCAGACCAGCCAGAGAAACCTCCCAGCCCCTGGAAAGAAGATTTAGAAACGCTTTCTCGGGCGCTTGCCGATAACGATTGGCGGCTGGTAATTGATCTCTTGGAAGCGTGGCCCCCTCTAGAACGGCTGTCAGAAGCAGAAGGCGCCTTAGCCCGAGAAACAATCTCCAGCCTTTGCCGGGCGGTCGCTGATAATAAGAGACAAGGGAAGGTCTTTTCTAGCGAAAGCCTGAGTGATTTAGAAGTACCCTTGGAAGCAGCCTTGGCGGCGAAAAGAAAAGAATATAATTTATGATAGCAAGGAGGTGAAATTATGGAAAAAATAAATAGTAACAAGCTAGGGCTAATCTTGGGAGCCATTATCGGCGGTCTGCACCTGGTTTGGGCGCTTTTAGTTTGGCTCGGCTTGGCTCAGGGTCTCTTAGATTGGGTTTTCTCCTTGCATTTCATCGTCAACCCTTACGTTATTTCCAGTTTTAACTCTTGGACCATGATCCTTCTGGTCGTCGTGACCTTCATCGTCGGCTATATCGTCGGCCTAGTCATCGCCGCCCTGATTAATAAGTTTAGGAAGAGATAAGGATTCAGGAAGAAAGAGAAAAGGCGCTTAGTAAGTAACTAAACGCCTTTTTGTTGCCTGTACGTATTTATTTCTTTTCCAACCGTTTCAACTCTTTCAAGCCGCGTTGGCCGATATCCGACCGCAGGTATTCGCCTTTTCTTGCCGGTGGCAATCATAAAAAATTATCAAAATCAAAGCTATTTGTCAATTTAGATTATTTTTCCGTTTGTTCTCTGGCCCCTAAGATGCTATAATTTAATCAGCCAAATCAGCGCTAATATTTTTATTATATGCCTAATAAAATTTTTCGCTTATCATTAGTCCTATTCGGCCTAGTAATCCTGGTCAGCGGTTGTAGTATGCCCTGGAAGAAGCCGGCTGTTCCAGCCGACCAAGGGCAGATTGAAGAACCGGCCACTTCAACTGAACAAGTCGAGGAACCGGTGGCCACCAATGACCTGAAGAAGTTTTCCAGTTATCAGGAGCTCAAGGCTTTCCTGGAAGAGAACGCGGCCAGCGGTGGCGTGACCTATGGCTTCTCTTCAATCATGCGCAATGCGGTCGGCTTGGCGGCTGCTCCGACAGCACTATCCGCTGACAGTTCAGAGAGCGCCCAGGCGGCCGATAGTAGTGTCCCGAACAACTCATTAGATTACTCCAGCACCAATAACCAGGTGGCTGGCGTAGATGAGCCCGATATCATCAAGACTGACGGCAATTACGTCTACGCCTTGGTCCGGAACGAGCTCTCTATCATTAAGGCCAATCCAGCCAGCGAAGCGGCCGTGGTTAGTAAGATCACTTTCAAATCCCGTCCGCAGGATATCTTCATCTCCGGCACTAGCCTAGCGGTCTTCGGTTCGGATAACCAGATTTATGCTCAACCGGTCTATCAGACTTTCCGCCGCCAGAATCTTTATACCTTTTTCAAGGTTTTTGACCTGTCTGACCCGGCCAACCCGAAATTGGTTCGAGACCTAGATTTCGAAGGTTCTTATGTCGGTGCCCGCTTAATTGGCGATTATGTCTATTTCCTCTCCTCCAGCTACGCCTATTACGTCGATAAAGAACCGTTGGCGCCGCGGCTCATCAGCGGCGGGGAAGTCTTGTCTAGCGACTGTAGCGCCGCCTCAGCTAGCTGTTTTGCCCCGGACGTCTATTATTTTGACATCCCGTATGAATCGTATAATTATACGACCATTAGCGCCATCAACCTGAAAAATTCGGGCGAGCCGGTAAGCGGCCAGGTCTATCTCCTTGATAGTAGCCAGAATATCTACGTTTCGAGCAATAATATCTATATCACCTACACCAAGCGCCTGAATGAGTACGATTTAGAGCAAACCATCAAGAAGGAATTGATCCAAGCAAAATTATCGGCTGAGGATCAGGCCAAGATTACCGAGATTGAAGCTGTACCTAGTTATATCCTGAACGCTAGCGAAAAGAAGGCGAAGGTAGCGCTCATCGTTGACCGTTATCTAAGTTCCTTAACAGCTGACGAGCAAACGACGGCGCAAACAGAAATCGACCAAGCTTTGAAGCAGAAGCTGATTGACTTAGCTAAGGAAATGGAAAAGACGGTGATCCATAAGATTGCTATCAGTGGCGATAAGATCGAATATCAGGCCAAGGGAGAAGTGAGCGGCCAGGTTTTGAACCAATTCTCAATGGATGAGTGGGGCAACTATTTTAGGATCGCGACGACACGCAACCAGCTCTGGTCGAGATTGACCGAAATCAATCAGGATTCATATAGCAACCTCTATGTTCTAGATGCTGACTTGAAGACGGTCGGTAGTTTGGAAAACCTAGCGACAACAGAGAGGATCTACGCCGCCCGTTTCCTAGGCGATCGAGCCTATCTAGTCACTTTCAGACAGACCGACCCCCTCTACGTCATCGGTCTGAGCGATCCGGCTAAGCCGGCAGTCTTAGGGGCAATCAAGGTTCCGGGCTTTTCCAATTATCTCCAGCCAGTAGATGATTCTGGGGCGAAGATGATTGGCCTAGGCCGGGAGACGGAAACAGACGAAAACGGTAATGTCAAAGTCAAAGGCTTAAAGCTGTCGTTATTCGATTTTTCTGACCTAGCGCACCCGAAAGAAGCGGACAGCTATCGGATTGGCGACGAACGGAGCAGTTCGGTCGCCCTTGATGACCATCGGGCTTTTCTATATTCAGCTGCTAAGAATTTGCTAGTCATGCCGGCCGCATTCCGGGATGAGAGCGGGAAATTGTCTTTTGCCGGCGCCTTGGTTTTCAATATTAATGGCGACCAGCTGAACCTACAGGGCCGCATCGATCATTCTGCGGGCGGGCATTTTACCCAGAGCGATTATTGGGGTGGGGTTAGCTACTATGACAATACGGTGAAGCGCAGCTTGTATATCAGCGATAACCTCTTTACTTTTTCTAATAAATTCTTGAAGATCAACAATCTGGCGGATTTGGCACCGTTGAAAGAAGTGACCCTGACTACGAATGACGATTTTGTGATTACTACCGCGACTTCCTCGCCGGACGGAACGGAGCCCGCGGCTCCGACTGAAGATGGCGGAGTTGCGGCCGAGGCAAATCCTAACGAGGGAGCTGACGCGACCGGCACTTCTACTAATCCTTAATTTGTTTCGCCTTTATTTATGAAAAAAAACCAGCACCTAGTCTACTTCTTCGTTCCCTTGGCGATTTGGTTACTAAGCCAATCATTCTTGGTTTTTCCGCGCTTCTTTTATTCGGCCGTTGCGACTGGGTTGTTGCTTATCATAGCTGGCACCATCGAGCTGACTCGGCTGGATCAGAAAAAGTATTGGCTAGCCTTGTCTATCCCGCCCTCTTTGTTCTTCCTGGGCTTCTCTTTATATGCGACCTTGATTCCCAACCGCTGGCCGGGCGAATTTTGGATCCAATTGGTATTCTTGCTGGAAGCCTGGTTCGCTTTTTCTTATCTCCGCAACCTTTATTATTATCTGGCATACGATGCTCCGGAACGACGGGAGAAGCTAAATAGCCTTTTAATCAGCGGCGGTTTCCTGGCGGCTTTCGCTTTCGGCGCTTCCCTGTATAGCCTGCCGGCTTTCGTCGATTGGCCGTTAGCGGTTTTCCTCTCGATCTTGACGCCTATAGTCTTCTTGCTTTTTAGCCAATTCATTCCTTTCAAAGGATATCGCCTGAAGAGCGAAATCGCTTTTTTAGCAGTCAATACCTTGATGTTGGTAGAGTTCGCCGGGCTGATCTCGCTCCTGCCCCTGAATTATAATATCTTGGGCTTTGTCTTTGCTCTCGCCTATTCTTTCGAACTTTTAGTTTGGCGGCTCTTCCGGCGCGGCGAACTGGATCGCCAGCATTTAAAACTCCCCTTGGTAATTTCCGTGATAATCACTATCATCTTATTTCTAACAGCCAGTTGGCTTTAATAATATGAATAAATTCAAAGACCGTTTTGGTTGGTTGCTATTTCTCTCTATTCTCTGCGGGCTGGCAGCTGGACTTTTTGGTGCGGCGCTAACGAGTTTTTATTCTCAGGGTGACCTGTTCGGCGTTTATAGCGATGTTAATCTTGCCGACTTGAATGCTAACCGTTCAAATCTCATCATTCGCGATGCCAAGAAAGTGGTCGTCAATCAGGACCTAAAGATCAGTGAGACCGTCAATTCCTTAAAGCCATCGCTTATCGGATTTTTCCGGGAAATCCCGACTTCCAGTCCGGAAAGCCTGAAGATGGGGTATTATAAGCTGGATGAACCGTCTTTTTCCGGCTTAGTAATCACGGCTGACGGCTGGGTGGCTGCTTCTTTACCAGCCGAGATTAAGGCTAGCCTAGTCGTCAAGGATTATGTTGGTATCTCTAGCGAACGGCGGATCTATCAGGTCGACAAGGTATCCGAATTTAAGAATCTGCCCGGCGACCTAGTGTTCTTCCATCTGGTCGGGGCGACTAACCTGGCAGTCAAGAAGATCGTCCCCCGTTCCGAGCTATCGCTCGGCCAAACGGCCTTAGTCATTAAGGATTTCGACCAAGCTATCCTGACTTCCTGGTCAGCTTTCCAAAAGACGCCGGCCGTCTCGAGCAGCGATTCCCTTAATGCCCGCCTGTCCTTATCCGATGAACCCGGCCCCGATCTGGAAAATTCTTTCGTTTTCAACCTAGCCGGCGACTTAGTAGCAGTTATCAGCAGCGACCGGGAGATAGTCCCGGCTTTCTCCTATAATCCATATTGGCAGAGCTTCTTAAAGAAGACCAGTGTCGTTCAGCCTTATTTCGGCGTTAATTATCTAGATTTGAGCGTAGTCAAAGCGCCAAGCCTAAGTTTGGATAAGGGGGCCTGGCTATATCCGACAACTGATGAGCCGGCGGTCGTTAAAGGCAGCCCTGCCCAGCAGGCCGGTTTCAAGGCCGGCGATGTTATCACCTGGGTCGACAACCAAGAGATAAATGCTTCTAGCGACTTGGCTGATGTGCTCGCAACCCATAACCCGGGCGATACAGTTACCATTACTTATCTCCGAGCCGGCGTTCAGGGCGAAGCGAAAGTGAAATTGGGCGAATTAAAATAATTTAATTCATATGACAATCCGCTCCCTCAAGGGCCTGAAGAACCTAGCGGGCAAGACTGTCTTTTTGCGAGTCGACTTCAACGTGCCGCTTGAGGCTGGGAAAATTAAGGAAGACTATAAAATTAGAGCTAGCCTGGAGACGATTAAGTTTCTCTTGGCCAAAGGAGCTAGGCTGGTAATCGCCAGCCATCTTGGCGAACCGGACGGGAAATTCGTCGAAGGATTATCCGCTAAGCCGTTAGCTAATCGGTTAAGAGCGATCCTGAAAAAGCCGGTTAAATTCTCGTCTGCCCCTATCGGCTCCAAAACGGAGAAAGCGGTTTCTAATCTGAAGCCCGGCGAAATCCTATTCTTGGATAACTTGCGCTTTAACGCCGGCGAATTATCCAATAACCGATCCTTCGCCAAGGAATTGGCCGCTGGCGCCGATATCTATGTCAATGACGCTTTCGCGGTTTCTCATCGGCCCCAAGCCTCAGTTTCGGCAATCAAAGGATATCTTCCGGCCTATGCCGGTTTGCTTTTGGAGAAGGAACTACGAGCCTTGGACCGGATCCTAAAACCTAAGGACCCCCTGGTTGTTATCATTGGTGGCGCCAAGATAGGCACTAAGGCTCCGCTTATCAGCAAGCTGTACGGCCGGGCGAGCCAGATACTTCTTGGTGGAGCGCTGGCTAATAATTTTTTCAAATATCAAGGATTCCAAATCGGTCGGTCGCTGTTCGATGCTGATAGTTTATGTTACGTCAAGAAGTTTTTCCACGGCCGGAAGGTCGCATCGAAGCTGATCCTGCCTCGCGACGTGGTCGTCAAGAACAAGCAGGGCGCTTTCGCCCGCCGGCTGCAAGCGGTCAAGAAGGAAGATTCCATTTTGGATATCGGTCCGGAAACGATCACTTTATATGCCGGATACATCAAGCAGGCCCAGACTATAATCTGGAACGGCCCTCTAGGAAAATTCGAGGAAGAGAGTTTCAAGCACGGGACGCTGGCTGTCGCCCGCCTAGTCGCTTCCCGCTCCAGCGGCCCGGCCTATGGCCTCGTCGGCGGCGGCGAGACGATTGCCGCTCTCAAATTGAGCAAAATGGAGGAATATGTTGACTGGATTTCGACCGCTGGCGGCGCTATGCTGACCTATCTTGGCGGCGGGAAGATGCCGGGCCTGGAGAAGATAGTAAAATAATTTTTTAAAAATATGGCGAAAATAAAAAATGTCAGCGCGCGCGAAATTCTTGATTCGCGCGGCAACCCGACAATCGAAGCAAAAGTCACTTTGGGTAATGGGCTAGTCGCCAAGGCTAGCGTGCCGAGCGGCGCCTCGACCGGCAGCCATGAAGCCTGGGAGAAGCGTGATGGTGATAATAAGCGCTATAGCGGCCTCGGTGTCAAGCAGGCGGTTGATAAGATCAGGGAAGTGATCGCACCGAAGCTGGTCGGGCAGAAGATTGACCCGGTAGCGATTGATAAGATCATGATTGAGTTAGACGGCACGCCGAATAAGAAGAATCTGGGAGCGAACGCAATTTTGGCCGTCTCCTTGGCCTGTGCTCGGGTCGGCGCTCTAGAGGCCGGGAAAGAATTATTCGTCTACTTGCAGGAAATATACGGTTTCTCAACCCCAAAAGTCCCAATTCCTCTCTTTAATATCTTCAATGGCGGCAAGCATGCCGATACGAATCTTGATTTCCAGGAATTCTTGATAATACCCAAGGCTATGCCGGCTGAAGAAATGGTCCGGCTGGGGGCGGAGATCTTCCATGAGCTAGGGAAGGTTTTGAAGGAGGCCGGGTATGATTCGGATGTCGGCGCTGAAGGCGGTTACGCACCGGACCTTGATTCCAGCGTCGAGGCAATCGAATTGATCTTAGCCGCTACTTTAAGGGCCGGCTATAAGGCCGGAGAAGACGTCAGACTGGGAATCGATGTCGGCTCTTCTGTCTTATATGATCCGGAAAAGAAGCAGTATGTCTTTTCTTTAGATAATGCCTATTTTGCTTCCGACAGTTTAATCAGCTTGTATAACGATTGGTTTAAGAAATACCCGCTTTTCTATCTCGAAGACGGTTTAGCCGAGGACGATTGGGCCGAATGGCGGAAATTGACAACCGAGCTCGGCGACCGGATGCTCATCGTCGGTGATGACCTCTTTGTTACCCACAGCGACCGCCTGCGCGAAGGCTTAAAAGAGAAAGCGGCGAATGCCATAATAATCAAGCCGAATCAGGTCGGAACCTTGACAGAAACCGTAGAATGTATAAGATTGGCTCAGAAGCATGGTTACCGCGTCATCGTCTCTCATCGCAGCGGCGAAACAAATGACGATTTTATCGTTGACCTGGCGGTCGCTTCCGGAGCCGATTACTTGAAGGCCGGCTCCTTATCACGCGGCGAACGTCTGGCTAAGTATAATCGCTTGCTGGAAATCGCTGACTCTATAAAATGACTACAAGCCAAAAATATAATAGTACTCCGGAAGAGCCCCTGCCTCCATCCCGGCCGAGACCGACAGTTCTCTTGCTATTGGACGGTTGGGGAGTAGCTCCTTTTGCCGAGGCCAATGCTATCGCCAATACCAAGACGCCGACTTTTTCCAGGTTGCTCAAGGAATATCCGGCAGCTATCTTGGAAGCCGGCGATAAGACTATCAATGCCCGTTACCTTTCTTTGGGTGCCGGTGGTGACTGTCTCAATGAGGAGGAGAACCAGGCCGTTACCTTGACGAAAGTCCTAGCAGCTAATAATTTGAAGCAGCTTAAGATAACCGAGACTGAACGTCTGGCCGCTTTAACCCATTTCTTTAATGGTCATGAAGAAACCCGGGCAGCGAAGGAAGATTGGCAAATCATTTCTTCAGAAACCGGCGATCATACGATGAAGCCGACTTTAGCCTTGAAACGGATAATCAAGAAAGTCTTAGCTGCTCTTGACGATGGAACCTTCGATTTTCTAGTCGTTTCCATCCCTACCTTGGACTTAGTGGCCCAGAGCGGCGATTTTAGTGCCGTTCAGAAAGCTGTTTCCGCCCTTGATAAGAATCTCAGGAAGATAGTCGGCAAGATCCAGGAAAAGAAGGGGGTGCTGATTATCAGCGCGGCGCACGGCAACGCTGAGAAGATGCGCCAACCAGGGATCGATATCGTCGACAAAGGCATTACCGCTAATCCGGTACCACTAGTCTTAGCGGGAGAAGGATTCAAGGACAAGAATATCGGTTGGCCTGACCCGCCTAGCGGCGACCTGAGCTTGCTCGCGCCTCTGGGCAACCTGTCTGATTTAGCGCCAACCATCCTTGACATCATGGGTTTAGCTAAGCCAGGAAAAATGGCCGGGCGGTCGCTTATTGGCAGGAAATAAAAATAAATTTAAATTAATTAGTTATTTACAAAACATATCAATCATGAAAAAAATCGGTGGAATCGATTTTTCAGATCCATTGGATGATGGTCTGAAAAGTTTGGGCTTTACGCTCGCGGAAATGAAATCTCCTCCTATTGATCATCAGGCTGCGGCTCAAGAAGAGCAGTTGGATGAGAAAACTGGTTATAATACTTTCGGGGTTAAACTTCCTTCGTCCGTGGTTAAGATCAAGCCCGGCAGACATCGTAAAAAAGACGTCCAGCCTCGTCAAGAAGACGTCCAACCTCGGGTTAAGCCAGAAGAATCATATTTTTTTCAAGTTTTCCCGGAAGATTCACAAGCGAAGCTTCGTTGAAAACAAAAAGGGCTTTTCTATTAACTCGATTAAAGAAAAGCCTTTTTATTTTTATCTAGAAGCCTTGCTTATAATACCCACCAGATAATCAGGCTCGTGAGGAAGCCAATCAAGGCGCCGACGACGACCTGGAGCGGCGTATGGCCGATATGTTCTAACTGTTTCGAGTAGGTCCGGTCTAGGAATTCGTCTTCTTTCAGGTCTTTGACTAGGATGTTAAGGGTCTTTCCGTGCTGCCCCAAGTAATTGCGCAGGCCGATGGCGTCGACGATTACTATCGTCGCGAAGACGAAGGCAGTCGCAAAAATCGGGGAAGCGACCCCTAATTTCAGACCCAAGATAGTCAGTATCGCTATGACGACCGAGGTATGACCGCTCGGCATATCGGAATAGGCGAAGATATCGTGCCAGCTTATCCGGTGGTGAAAAGAGCGCAGGATAACCTTCGTTCCTTGGGCTAAAGTAAAGGCGACAATCGGACAGAGGAGGTAGATGTACATGTTTATATTTATATTCATACGTATTTCGACTCTTAGATATCTAAGTTTTTAACCTTCTTGGCATGGGTCTGGATAAAGTTCTTACGCGGTGCGACATTGTTGCCCATTAACATGTCGAATATCTGGTCAGCTTTAGCCGCGTCCTCGACCGTAACCTGCTTGACGATGCGGTGTTCCGGATCCATGGTGGTTTCCCAAAGCTGTCCCGGATTCATTTCGCCCAAGCCCTTATAGCGCTGGATGGTTATCTTATTAGTTTTTTTCTTATCTTCTATAGGGGCGCCTTTCTTTCCTTTGGCTGGCGCTTCTTCTTCAGTATCGACTTCCAGGCTTTCACTTTCATCAGTCTCTTCGCCGACCTCCGTGGCGCCGGCCAAGTCGCCGCCTAGCTCTTTGATTATCGTATCTTTTTCTTCGTCGCTATAGGCATAGCGGATAGTCGCTCCTTTCCGCAGTTGATAGAGGGGCGGTTGGGCGATATAGACATGGCCGCCGGTGATAAGTGGAGTGAAGTGGCGGAAGAATAGGGTTAGAAGAAGAGTGCGGATGTGAGCGCCGTCGACGTCAGCATCAGTCATGATAATGATACGATGGTAGCGCAACTTTTCCAGATCGACCTGATCGTCGATGTTGGTCCCCATCGCTATCACTAGGTTCTTGATCTCTTCATTAGCTAGCATCTTGTCGAGCCGGGCGCGTTCCACGTTCAAGATCTTGCCACGCAAAGGCAGGATAGCCTGGAATTTCCGGTTGCGGCCCTGCTTAGCGCTATTGTGGACGAAGACGCCGGCAGCTAAGGCAAAATTATGCGTGCCGGGGACTTCCAAGTCGTAGACATCGATCCGTTTCTTCATTGGCACGATTCTTTTTATTTTATGGTTGTAATGTTGAACCGCTTCCAGAACGCGGCTGTTATCGCCGGCGAAGAATTTTTCGCTGAAAGTTTGGAATTTGAGCAGGTTGTTATTTCTTTTTTGTTTCCGTACTGTCTCATACCAGGCGATGGTGCCATACTTTTCTAGCAAGGTTTTTAATAAGGCCATAGCTTGTCGGTAGTAAGTTTGGGTGTAAGCTATTTTTCTTTTTTCCCTAAATTCTGGCGTCCATTGCTTCTTGGTTTCGGCTGCGCGCCAAGCTAGGAGTTCCGGATCATTCCATTCGGTCTTCGCTTTTTCCCGCAGCTGGTCCTTGGCTTCCGGGTGAGCCTGGAAATAGCTCTCGACACACCCTGATTGCCTCTGGCGGTTAGCTTCAAGCGCCCAGTATTTTTTTTGCTCCTTATTAAGAAGCCGGCTGTTTTTTTCGCGGTAAGCGGGGTTACCTTGATAAAATTCTAAGAATTTAGCCGTCATGAACTTTTTGTATTCTTCATTGGCCCATTGCTTTTTGGCTCGGGCGCTTAGAATCTCTTTCATGGCCGGCGCACTCATGATGGCAGAAACCTTTCGTTTGTAAGCTTCCGATTGATGTGCTCGTTTAGCCTTTTCTTTGACATCATCCCGGTGCAAACTATACTTGATCATTTCCTGATGATAAGCCATGTGTTCCTTCTTGGTCATCCGGATGATATTATCAGGGTTATTATTCAACTTATTAAAATCAAGATGATGCCGGTTGGGGCCGTCGCTTTTCTTATATATATTATGTTCTAAATTGTATCGGTCGGCCAGAGAATGCGTAAATTCCCATCGGCTATCCCGGGGATCCAAGACCATCTCGTAACCCTCAATGGTAATTCGCCCCTCTTTTTTAGACAGCTGGGTATATAGCGGCATTAACGAATCTTCAGGCTCTAGGTCTCTGGCTAGACAGTAGCTTCCGTCTCGGAGCATGAATTTGTGATCTGGCGTACAGATTATTTTTTCGTCATTATCGAGGATAACTTTGATGACTTCGGCTTTAGATTTGGTTTTTCTGGGATTTGCTATCAATTCTAGGCCAATCGAACCGTCTTCCTTAATAGTGTAGCAATAGTTTTTCTTGCCTTTGCTGTCTTCCTTTATTAATTCTTTGAAGGACAAATTACGACCATCAGCTAGTTTTATTTTAGTGTTAGAAAAAAAGCACCCACCGGCCGAATCGCCCTCCACAATATATAATTCGCATTCTTCCGGATGCCGGCTGGAGCAATCAGCTAATTTGCCCGGTAGAGTCATGCCCTCTAAGGCGCCCTTGCGCAGGATAGTCGCCCGAGCGGTCCGGGCGGCTAGGCGAGCCTGGGCGGAGAGGACGCATTTGCCGATGATCGCTTCCGCTTCTTTCGGGTGCTCTTCTAAGAAAGTGTTGAAAGCTTCGCCAAAGACGGTCTCGACGTAGCCCTTCATCTCGGCATTTCCCAACTTGCCCTTGGTCTGGCCTTCAAATTGCGGGTCTGGCAGCTTGACGCTGATGATCGCGGTTAGCCCCTCACGGACATCATCGCCAGTCAGGTTATCCTGCTTTTCCTTGAGCAGATTCTTGTTCCGGGCGTAATTATTCAAGGTCCGAGTGAGAGCCGAACGGAAGCCGACGACATGCGTGCCGCCTTCCGGGTTGTGGATATTATTGGCAAAAGCCAGGACAGTCTCGTTATATTCGTCGTTATATTGCAAAGCCAACTCCACCTTGGAATGGTTGATGTCCTTGTCGATATAGAAGATCGTGTCGTTTTTGACCGCCTTGTTACGATGCAGAGATTTGATGTATGACTTGATGCCGCCTTCGAAATGGAATTTGTACTTTTTGGGACGGTGGCCGAGGCGCTTGTCGAAAACATTGATCGTGATGCCTTTAGTGAGATAGGCCTGTTGGCGCAAACGGTCGAGGATTTTGCCCCAATTGAATTCTAGTTCAGTGAAGATGGTTTTATCCGGCTTGAAGGTGATAGTCGTCCCCGTGTCTTTGCTGGTGCCGACGGCTTTAGCGGGCTTGAGCGGCTTGCCGATCTTATATTCCTGCATCCAGGCCTTGCCGTCACGGCGGACTTCGGCTTTCAAATATTCGCTCAGGGCGTTCACGACCGAAACGCCGACGCCATGCAAACCGCCAGACACCTTATAGCCGCCATCGCCGAACTTGCCGCCGGCATGGAGCTTGGTAAGGACCGTTTCTAAGGCGGAAACGCCAGTAACTTTATGTTTCTCGACCGGAATGCCGCGGCCGTTATCCGTTTCCGAGACCATCCCGTCCGGGAGCAGGGAAACCGAAATCTCCGTGGCGTAGCCGGCCATGGCTTCATCGATCGAGTTGTCGACTACTTCCCAGATCAGGTGGTGCAAGCCGGCAGCCGAAGTCGAACCGATGTACATGCCGGGGCGGCGGCGAACCGGATCCAAGCCCTCCAAGACGGTAATCTGGTCAGCACCGTAGTTACTAGTCTTTTTCTTTTCTTCTTTAGCCATAAACAACAAAAAATTCCCGATTTTAGGGGTATTTTTATGATTAGATTAGCCTAATTTTTCCGGCTAATATTTATTAATTATCTATTATTATCTTAGCAAAAAACAGGAGAGAAGGCAAGTCTGTTACTAGAGCCAAATGTTGACATTTTTGTCGGTAAATGATATTATAATTTAACGCTAGAAATAGCTGGAACCTAATCCGTTGGGAAACGGAACGGT
>CAYOKE010000004.1:0-41081 GCA_964404515.1 uncultured Gammaproteobacteria bacterium
TTTCTCCATGTGCTTCTAAACTAGAAACATATGAAAAAAGCGTTTAAGATTTCCCTGGAAATCAAGGAGTAAATCCTCAAGCGGGCTAAAGAAGAGGGCCTGCCAGTGGCCAAGGTGGCCGAAGAGCATGGTATCAGCCCCAATACGATATATATGGGTAGATTGCGGCGGTTTAGGGTATAATAAGATTAATTTCTTGAGATATAAAAATTGATGCTAGATAAATTTTTCAGTAAAATAGAAAAATTCGTGCCGGAAAGATGGCGCTGGGTCCTGAACCATGATGGCTTCAAGCGCTATTTTGCCAATACCGGCTGGATGTTCGGTGGGCAGATTTTTTCCCTGGTCGTCGCTTTTTTCATCGGCGCTTGGCTGGCGCGGTATCTCGGGCCGGAAAATTACGGGTTGGTCAATTATGCTGTGGCTTTCGTCGGCTTGTTCGGTTTTTTAGCCGGTCTCGGAACGGACATAGTCATAAATCGCGATTTGGTCAAGAATCCCGGGGAAGAAAATAAGCTCATGGGTACAGGCTTTACTTTGAGATTAATGGGTAGCATCTTGGCTTTCGTTTCGGTGATGATTGCCAATCATTTCGTAGCTGCTGACCGGTTGACGCATTGTCTCATCTTTCTGTATGGCTTAAGTTTCTTCCTCTCGCCCTTCAACATTGTTAGCATTTATTTCCAGGCCAAAGTCCAGGCTAAAAATGGAGTCCGCGCTCAGCTGCTTGCCTTGGCAGTTTCCTCTGGCTTAAAGATCATTTTCGTCTTTTCCGGCTGGAGTATTATTTGGTTAATCATGATATACGTTCTTGATTCGCTGTGGCTAGCTATTGGCCTCTGGTTGGCTTATTGGCGAAGCGGCCGATCCGCTTCGGCCTGGGCTTTCGATAAGGCGATAGCTAAGAGATTATGGCGTGACAGCTGGCCGCTGATGCTTTCCACTGCCGCCGCCTATATTTATCTCAAAGTCGATCAGGTCATGATTGGCCGCCTGTTGGGGACGACCGAAGTCGGATTATATGCCGCGGCTGTTAAGCTAGCTGAGGTCTGGTATTTCATTCCCGCCGTGATTTGCGCTTCACTATTCCCAGCGATAATAAATGCTAAAAAAACGGACGAATCATTATATCATCGCCGTTTGCATAACCTCTATGTCTTGATGGTAGCCATCGCGGCCGTTATCGCCTTGCCGATTTTTTTTCTGGCTAAGCCAGTGATTATTTGGCTATTCGGGCAGAGCTACCTCCTATCAGTTCCGATTCTACAGATTTATATCTGGTCCGGAGTCGGTTTTTTCTTTGGAGCGGCGATTAGCCAACGGCTAGTAGCGGAAAATAAGTCGAGCTTGATATTCCTGTCTAATTTGGCCGCAATGGTAGTTAATATTGGCTTGAATTTCTGGCTTATCTCCTTTATCGGCCTAACCGGCGCCGCTTGGTCGACCCTGATTTCCTATCTAGTCATGCCGGCGGTCGCTTTAGGGAGTTTGGGGTTATTCAGTCAGCGAAGTAATTAGCTTTTCATTGAATATCCGGCGATCAAATAAGGCTTTGGCCCGTTCCTGCGCCGCTTGCCCTAAGCGGTTTTTTAATCCTTGATCGCCTAAGAGACGATTAATCGCTCCGGCTAGGGCTGACGAGTCGCCGGGCGGGACAGTCAGGCCGCTCGTTCCATCCAAGCTGACTTCCGGCACGCCAGTCGGAAGATCGGTATTTATAACCGCCTTGCCGAAAGCCATGGCCTCAGCCTGAACTAATCCGAAAGCTTCGCTGTTGGCGACGGAGGGGAAGATGAAGAGGTCGCAAGCGGCGTAATATGGACGAAGGTCATCCCTCGGCGGCAAGATGGTGATTTTTTTTTCTTGCCAGTACAATTTGGTCAGAGCTCGCAGTTCGGTTTCCTGCGGGCCAGTACCGATGATAACCAGATGGGCGTCGATTTTTTCCAGGGCCTTTATTAGATAGCTGTAACCTTTGTAGTAAACTAATCGCCCGATAGCTAGCAGAAGGGGGCGGGGGTATTCATTTCTAATTCTCTCAGCCTCGGCCGCCACCTTATCATTAATCCGGAAATAATCTAAATCAATGCCGAAAGGAATTATCCGTACTCGATCCTGATGTTTTCTTAGGGCCGGAGAATGGCTAGCCAGGTTCTGGCTGCTGGCTAGGATTTTTTTCGCCCTTTTCAAGCTAGTTGCGATAAAAGGCTGGAAGAAACAGCGGCTGATTTTCTGGCGGACGATGTCGGAGTGATATAGGATGTAGATATTCTTGTTTTTCAGGCAAGGGATGACTAGAGCCGCCAGAGGGAAGGGGAAGTGGAAAAGCAAGATGTCATAGTTACGTTCGATCTGGCGCAAAAGGCGGAAAAAGTCAAAAGAGATCGGCATGCCGAGCCTTTTTCCCCAAGAAGCGGCGCGATAGACTTTGACGCCGTTCGCGGTTTCAATTGTCCGCGGTCCTTTGCTCTGGCAAGCTAAGACGTCGACCGTTAGGCCGTCGCGACCGTTTAAGTCTTCCGCGATTTGCCGGACAATCGTTTCCACGCCGCCGATCCAAGGATGGTAGAATTTATTTATTTCGAGAATCTTCATATTTTTTACATAAAGACCTTAGGATTTCCATAGGTTGTTTCCAGGAATACCGTTTAGCATTCTCCGTGCCGCGCCTGGTCAACTCCATCCTCAAGCCTTCATTAGTCGCCAATGAATCCATCCCTTTAGAGATCGCCATGATATCATATGGGTTGACTAATAAGGCGGAATCGCCCGCTATCTCCGGCAAGGATGAAGTGTCAGAAGCCAGAACCGGAGTACCTGAAATTTGCGCCTCTAGGAGCGGCAGGCCGAAACCCTCGTATAAGGAAACGAAAATTAGAGCTCGCGCCTCTTTCAGTAGGACGGTTTTTTCAGCCGGCGAAACGAAACCGAGGAAAACGACTTTTTCGGTTAAACCCATCGCGGCCGCCGATTTCTCTAAAGCATTAAAATTCATGTCTCTTTTGCCAGCGATTAAAAGCAGATAATCAGGATGGTTTTTGCCGAAGGCCTTAAAAGCCTGGAGGATAGCCGGTAGATTCTTGCGTGGCCGGATATTACCGATATAGATAAAGTAGTTTTTGCCCGCGAGCTTAAACCGGTCGATAATTTTTTTTTCTTCATCAGCGGCGACCGGAGCCAGAGTCGGTGTTCCTTCGCCCAGGATTACTATCTTTTCTGCCGGGATTTTCAATTTAGTAGCCAACTCGTTACGAGAAAAAAGAGAAACAGTCGCTATTTTCCAGGAGAATGAACGAGCAAAATAAAGATTGGTTTTCCAGAAAGCCCGGCCTAGCCGGCTAGTCTCCCTCTTTAGCAGGAAAGGGGCGGCATCATGGATAGTCACTATCTTTTGGCGGTAGAACCAAGGCGCCGATAAAGATGGACAGAATAGCAGATCAAACTTTTCACGCTGCAGGATAAGCGGGAAGGATAGTTGCTGGTATAAGAACAAACGGCAACGGCTTAAACGCTTGAAACGTTTGGTCCTCAGCTTGATATGGCCTGGTAGCGGGGACAGAAAAGCGGCGGAAGCCTGGTTAGCGAAAACTACCACTTCATCAATCGGTGAAGATGGCCAGACGCTAATCAGGCCGGCTAAGAATGTTTCCAGGCCCTGCCAGCTGGTATAGGGCAGGGCGTTAATAGCGATTTTCATAATCCTTGATGATACGGTGGTAGAGGCTTATATAATTTTCGACCATTAAAGAGGCGCTGAATTTACTTATGATCTTGGCACGGCAGGCCTCTGCCAAGGCGTCGCCTCTATGGCTATATATCCAATCGATGCCCTTAATTAGATCGCCGGCATCCTGAGGGTCGGCCAGATAACCGTCATGACAATGGTCAATCTGTTCAGCCAATCCGCCAACCCGGAAAGCGACGACTGGCGTGCCGCACGCCATCGCCTCTAAGGAAGAAAGGGGAAAATTTTCGGCAATTGACGGCATAAGCAGGAGATCGGCGGCTTGGTAATAAGACCGGAGTTCGTCTTGATTATTAATATTCCCTTCCAGGATGATATTGCCCTCTAGACCGGCCCGGCTGTTACCGATACTTAGGAATAAGGCATCGGGGCAGTGGTTTGCTAAATTTTTGACAAATCGCCAGCCTTTGAGCGGGCTATTGCGTCCGTCAGCGCTGACCGTCAAGATCAGCCGCCGATTACTGGGGATCCCCAAATTAGCCCTGGCCGCTTCTTTAGCGCCGGGGTAAAATTTATTTACATCGACCCCGTTATTTATTATTTCCAATTTTTTATCCTTCAGGACCGTCAGCCCGATTTTTCCGGCTAACCAGGCGGACGGGGAAACGATTAGAAAATCAGTGTCCTTATAGATCGCAATCTTTCGGGCTTTTAAGTAAAATCGGTTCCACCAAATAAGATTGGTTATCTTCCTTGGGCTCGCACCGGTAAATAACCCGTTTCTAGGGAAACCCTTAAAGCTATGGGCAAAATAATGATTTATCGGATACATGTCGTGAAAGGTCCAGATAATCGGTTTCGATTGAGCGATCCGGCGGATAGTCGCAAGCCGGAAAAAATGCCCACCCACATTATGGAGATGAACTAAGTCAGATTGCTTGAATTCTTCGGTTTCCAATATTCTATCGCCATAGTAATAGTCCAGGTCGTTAGAGGTAAGATAAGCGGCAATTTTAGAGAACAGGCGGGTTTTTATTGGGACAGCTTCGCTCGGAGATTTCTCCGGGCGAGAACAGAAGAGAAACGTCTGGAAGCCTCTAGTCTTCAAGCCGTTGATGATGGTCTGGCAAACTTGGGCGCTGCCGCCGCTTACTTCATTTTTATTGATCATCAATATTTTCATGAGAGTCTTTTTAGTCTTTTATAGAGAGATTGAATTAAGCTAAATAGACATAATCGAACTAAAATATACTTAGAAAGGCTAAAATGGAAATTATGCCTCGTAGTGTATCGATCCGCTGTCAGATTCGGATTCATGGTGGCCGGCACCCGTAAAGGGAAGTCAAGCTCCGTCGTTGGGAGATTGGCGAACCGATCTTGGGGATCAAGACAATTCTCCGCTTGCGGGCCGAAGCCAATATTCCTTACTAGGTTTCGGTTAGGATTGATGGCTAGGCCGCCATTATCAAATAGGGCGTAGGTCCATTGAAAATCCCAAGTAGTAGATTTTTTATAATAGACTTGGTCGAAAAGATGCTGCCAGGCAGTCTGACTATAGCGGTCAGGGAAATATTGCCTCAGCTTTCGGCTCGACAGGAACTGCTCATAGGTCTTCATATCGAGATCATATTTTTCCCAGGCCCTTCGCCAGGTCGCCCAGCCCCAGATATGAGGTATCCGTGAGAAATAATAATCGCCAGCGCCGATAGGCTGCGGCTGGAAAAAGTTGCCCGAGATGTGCATTATGCGTGGATCATCCTGGTATTTTTTCAAAAGTTTGGCGCAGAAAGGGAAGAATGAATCATTCGGCAAGCAATCATCCTCTAGAATTATACCCGATTCATTAGCGCGGAAGAACCAATCGAGAGAAGATCGGGGGGCGCGCTGGATGCCGAGATTTTCGGGACGGAAAAGGGTTTCGACTCGGCAATCCCAGTCGATATTTTCTAGGATATATTTCCGTAGTTCCCGGCAGCGCTGTTCTTCCCCCGGGACTCCCAATCTCGGGCCGTCAGCCGCGATGAAGAGCCTCGATGGTTTGACCTTTTTGATAGCCGCCAAAACCGCCCGGGCTGTATCTAGGCGGTTGAAGATCATAAATAAAATTGGCGTGTCGAATTGCTTAGTCATATATTTTAGCCCGGAGCAAGCGGTAAAGCCACCGGCAATGATGTTGGATATGATTCGGATAGAACTGGAAATAGCCTCTGGCGACAGCATAAGTCCGGCTGATTTTTTCCGCTTCGCTTATCCGGTAGGTTGAGTTGTTGGCCGTATAATTCGTAGTTCGGTCAGGCAGGTTGGCTAAGCGGCCGACTTTTCCTAGCTTTAACCATAGCGAATAATCTTCTACCAAGTTGATTCGATCATAGCCGCCGGCCAGGAGAGCGGCTGTTCGGGAAAACAAGACGGTAGAATGAACGAACAGGTTCTCGGCCGTAAGGCGTTCTTTAATGTTATAGTCATCAGTGGGATGGCATATCTTCCCGATAACCTGGCCATTGTGGTCAACCAGGTTGGCGGCTGTTCCGGCTAGAATATAGCCCCTCTGGTCCAAGAGGGCAGCTTGCATCTTAAGTTTGTCGGTATTCTCCCAGTAATCGTCGTCATCCAAGACGGCTACGTATTTCCCCCTAGATAGGCGCAATCCGATATTCCGGGCGTCGCCGACACTCGGCTGTTTGCCGGCTAAGTGGTATTGGATGCGAGAATCAGTAAAAGATTGAACAACCGCTCTGGTCTCATCCGTCGAGGCGTCATCGACGATTATAAGCTCCCAATCATGGAAAGATTGTTCCAAGACGCTTTTTATCGCGCGGCCGATCAGGCGGGCGCGGTTATGAGTAATGATATTGACGCTGACGAGAGGAGCCATTTGATTGTTTTATATTTTTAACCAGTTTTCAGGGAGCAAGTCGGAAATATCGACGGATTGGTCATTGAACCATCGCTGCGGAGCGATGATCGTCTTGCCGGGAGAATCATTGAGCCACGCCCCCCACCAACCGAAAGAACTGTTAGCTATGATATTATGGCGGCAGCGGCTCATCAGGATAAGTTCTTCCTGGTCGGAAACTCCAGAGATGAATTTAGCGCCTGCCAAGAAAGACAGATTTTCCCGGCACCATTCTTGATCGTCGGAAAAAACGAAGAAACTTGGGTCCTTGACCCGGTCCTTGATTATCGCTACAGCCTGGTGGTAATAGGCTAAAGGAGAGAGTCCGTGGTAAGCGTTGGTTTCCGGGCTATAAACATAGTCGCCGCGCCGGATGTGAACCGATACTGAGCTAGTGGCAGTAATTTTTTCCGCCCAGGCGAGCGCGGTCGGCGAATAACCGTTTCGCAAAGCGAAATCAGCCAAGAGGACGGGGCGGATGGTATCAAAATATTTATAACTTCGAAAATCACCTTCTAGGCAGGTATTGTCAGAGACAACCAGGAAATCCGGGTCGAAACAGAGGGGCTTTTCTGGCCAATAGTTAGCGTTATAGTATCTAATCCGTAATTTGTTCAGCGCTCTTTTCAAAAATGGCGTCGGCTCCCAGCCTAAGATTTTTTTTACCTCCTCGGAGGAGGCGATTGATGCCTGGACATTGAAAGCGTCCAAGCTGTATTGGCGCCGCGTCGCTTTCCCTTGGTGGGAGTAGAAAGAGATATCGAGCTTTAATGGAACTTGATATTTCAAAGCTAGCCGCCGTCCGGCGGCATATTGGCGCATTTGGTTGCCAAGGCCGCCCTTAAGCTTAACAATGATCATACTGTTGTTTATTCTTTTACAAACCAGAAACAGCCGCAAGCGAATTTCTCCTGGTCAGCTGTTTCTGGCCCCATCTTGGTTATTGGTGAGCCGCCCTTTTCGGGGATAAGGGTAAATTCTTTTAGGACTAGTCCGTTGAACATATCCAATACTATCGCCGGGGAATAGACGCGGTGGGCATTGAATTGAATCCTCGGTCTCCCGACGGGCACGGCGATCAACAGATTTCCTCCTGGCGCTAACACCCTGGTTAATTCCTGGGCCGATTTCCAATCTCCTTGCGGGTCAATTTTGTCACCGTATCTTCCCAGCCCGATGTGTTCTATGACATGCAGGCAGGATAAGCTCTCAACGCTGGCGTCAGCTAACGGTAGCCTCCCGAGATCGCCTGGGTGAGACTGGAAATTATCGAGTACCAGGTCGGCCGGCCTTAAGTCATAGAAATCGAAAGGAATAAAAGCTGACACGATACCGGCGAAATATAAACTGGAACCGACGTCAATGTGTCGTTTCGGCTTTATTTCTGCTAGCTTCCTGGCGGCCCAAGCCGTGTGATATATATAATGCCGGTCGAAAGAAGTTTCTTTGGTCTTGTCCCAAGGGCAGGGATAGACATCCCTGCCTCTCATGGCTAGCCTCCGGTCGCAATCAGAACTTTTGAAAAGGAGGAAGTCGCGGGCAATCAGGGGGAAGAAAAAGAATTTTCGGCTAAGACCGATTATTTTCCGTAGATATCTCTTCATATATGTTCTTAGGGAAAAGCTGTTTAGATAAAGCAATGAATCCTTTGGCTTCATGGGCGTAGGTGCCGTTAGCCCGAGCCCAAAGCAAGCCGCCGACCCGTTGCTCTGCTAAGGCTGCCGGATTACTGGAAAAATATTTTATTTTGTCCTGCAAAGCGGCTAGATCCGGGACGAAAATCGCCTGGCCATCCGTCGCTCCGCTAGCCGCCGGGTTATCCGTTAAGCAGATAGCTCCATAGGCGATGGCTTCGAAGACACGTTCGACGACGACTCGGTTAGCGATATTTTCTACTGAATGTAAGCCTAAGCTAATCCGGGAACGGCGGTAGATGTCAATCCGATCCGCTTCCGGGATATAGGGCGGCGTCGGCACCAACCGGCAATGAGGAGTAGCGCAGAGAGTCGCTAACCATTCCGGCTTATATGATTTGTTTCCGATGAAAGAGACCGCTATATCCTTGTTTGGCAGATTGAGACCGATTTTTTCGGGGTCAATGTCGGCCGCGAATTTTATCGGCCGGGCATTGGGCCGGGAAAGATAATAGTTATACCAAGATTTATGGCTGGGCGACGGTTCGCCAAAAAAATATTCGCCGGTAAAGATGACGGGCAACTGTCGATCAAGGAAAAAACTATCATGTTCGTGCCAGAACCAGGCGAGGAGGATTATTTTCCGGCCCCTGATTCTTCTGCCTAATTGGTCGATCACCCTAAACTTTTGCCTGGCAGCAAAACGATCTATCGGCCGACCCCAAAAAGTGCTAGTCAAACGAACTAAAAGTCGTTCTAGCCAATCATAACGCCGTCCGACTAGACCTTGGTAGAAGGAATGGTTGCTAATCATAACGAAGCCTGGCTCTTGAATTTCTGCTAAAGTTTTCACCCGCTTGACCAGGTAACCGTGATATTGGAAGCCTTGGGAAAATTTAGTTACGAAGAAGCCATGATTGCGCGGTGTCGGCAGGAAAAAATGGTCTAAAATGTAGAAGGTCTTAGCGGCGGCCATATTTTTCCATATAGTCTAGGAATATTTTTAAACCGTCGGCCAGGGAATATTTAGGGACAAAACCGAGCTCTTGCTGCTTGGCCGGGTCAGAATAACGAGCATAAACCCCTTCCGGCTTGTCTGCCAGCGGTTTGATGATTAATTTTTTATTGGTTATAGAGCAGGCCTCTTGGATCAGCTCCTTGAAAGAAGTTCGCTGGCCCGTTCCCAAGTTCAAGGGGGAAGCGTCGTTTATCTTTTCGTAAGTGTCTAGTATGCCGCTGATGCAATCCTCGATATAAATAAAATCCCGTGATTGTTCGCCGCTGCCCCAAACGGTAATTTCCTGTTCGCTTTCCAAAACTCTTTTGATGATTGCCGGGAAGGGGTAGCTGAGAGCCTGATCTTCGCCGTATCCGGAGAATGGGCGATAGACGGCGACGGCTAAATTATATTTTTCGACAGCGAGACAAGCAAGGTACTCGCCAGTCAGTTTCGACCAGCCATAGGACATGTCGGGCATGGCGATTATCTGCCGCCTGACATCAACCATGCTTTCGGCGAGGGCGACATTATTTTGGGCGGTTTGTTTTTCGATGGGATAAACGGCAGAAGAAGAGAAATAGATGATCTTATCCGGCCTGGTCTCGACGGCCCAGCGGAACATGCTGGCGTCAATAATTAAATCTTTGGCGACCTTTAAGGGGTCGCCGTCGATGGTGGCGCGCCCCTCGACAATAGCCGCGAGATGAAAAATTACATCGAAATGTTCTCTATTGGCGGCGAAAAAATTCAGGCAGTCATCATAGATAACCCGCGATACCTTGCTTTGCAAATGTTCCGGCTGTTCCTCGATTCTTAAGCCAGTCGAAAGATCATCGACAATCGTTATCTCGTTGTTTTCGTCTAATGACAGACGTTTGACTAGGTGTCGCCCTACAAAACCGCAGCCTCCAGTCACTAAGATTTTTTTCATAAATTATTTTGATAATTTAGTGGGATAAGAATCGTCCTGCCCGGCGGCTCGATAATCAGGACTTTGTTCATAAATTTTGGACTGAGCTTAATCAGCGTCCCTCCCGGCTCAATACAGTGGCTAAAGTACGAAGGAGGATGCTTAAGTCCAAGGAGAGGGAGCGGTGCTTCAGGTAGAAGAGGTCGTATTGCAATTTTTCCAGGCTGTCGAGCTCGGAAGCAGAATGGTATTCGCCGGAAATCTGGTCCCAGCCGGTAAGGCCGGGCTTGATGAGGAGCCTAGTCTCATAGAAGGGCAGCTTCTCTTTCAGCTCTTTGACTATTTCCGGCCGTTCCGGACGCGGTCCGATAAAACTCATCTCGCTTTTCAAGATATTCAAGACCTGCGGGATCTCATCCAGGCGCGTCCGGCGCAGGAAGGAACCGAAGGCTGTGATCCGTCCGTCGCCCGCGACCGTGATCGAACGGTCATTATTCTCCTCGCGCATAGTTCGGAACTTGACGATAGTGAAGGGACGGCCGTTCTGCCCGGCCCGGCTCTGGCGAAAGAAGATCGGGCCGCGACTAGACAATTTTATGCCTAGAGCGATGAGCGGCCAGAAGGGCAGGGAGACGATGAGGATCAGGAGAGCGAAGACGAAATCCCAGCTGCGTTTCAGGAAATTGAAATAATTTTTCCGCCTTTCCTGCAGGTTCTCGAGAAACCAATTCTGGCCAATCGACTCGACTGGCACCTTTTCCGTTATCAGCTCGTAGAAGTCGGCATAGCTGAAGAAAGTAACCGGGCAGGCTAGGCAGGCGAAGAGCGCTTGGCGCAACTGGTCGCCGTCGCCCAGCTCATCGCAGACGACTATGGCCTGGATCTCCTTGTCTTTTATCTCTTTCGCCAGTTGCGGTAATTCGGACGAGGATTTCAGGATAAGGGCGGCCCGGTAACCAGCGCCAGGCCGTTTCGCCAGTTCGGCTAATAGTTTCTGGGTCTGGCCGTTCCAGCCGATGAGGGCTAGCTTGTCTGGTGGGATAAGGGAATGGGCGATAGCCTGATAGCCGCGGCGCCAAAGATAGAATAGTGCTAAGAAAACCAGAATGAAGATAAGGAGGTTGGTACGCGGGCTGATTTCCGACTTGACGTTCAGGTAGAAGTAGATGACGGAGAGTAGGCTGCTAAGGATGGCGGCGTTGAAGATGCTGCGGAAGAATTTGCGGGTATTGGCCCGCAGGTTCAGGTTATATAGGCCGTTGACATAGAAGAGCAGGAGCCAGATTAGGAAGATGATGAGGAAGTTCGGCCAGTGTCCTGACCAATAGCGGGAGAACTCGGCGCGCGGATAGCGGATCAGGAGGGTCAGAGCTAAGGACAAACCTAACGCCAGCAGGTCGCCAAGGAGCAAAATGATTTTTTTCAGTCGCGTAAGCATGAGTCCAATATATCAGTTTCAGGCCGAAAAATCAATGGTAAATCGAGGAAAATTGTAAGAAAAAAACGCTCTCCTCGGAAGGAAAGCGCTTTTCTTGGCAAAGATTGAATATTTACTATTAATCCTCGTCCGTTTCTTTGATCCGCATCGCGTAGAACGAGCGGTAGACGAAGATGAGTCCCAGGAGCAAGAAACCGCCGCCAATGTAGGGAGCGATAGCGAAGAAATTATCATTTATTGCTATTTCCATCGCTAGGAGCCCGAATAAAGTGGTGAACTTTATTATCGGGTTCAGCGCGACGGATGAGGTGTCCTTGTAGGGGTCGCCGACGGTGTCACCGGTCACTACCGCCGCGTGGAGGTCTGAACCTTTTTCTCCTAATTCGACTTCCACGAGCTTCTTCGCGTTGTCCCAGGCCCCTCCCGCATTGGCCATAAAGATCGCCTGGAAGAGACCGAAGAACGCGATGCCGATGAGATAATAGACGAAGAAAGCGATAGCGCCGAATTTTTCCGCCGCTTCCGCCGTCACTGAATCGCGGAACCCGGAGATGAAAGCGATGCCCAAGGCGATAGAGAAGATCACGATGAAGATATTGAGCATCCCCTTCTGAGCATATTGGGTGCATATCTTCACGACCTGCTTCGATTTTTCGGTGCTGGCCTTCTGGTCAGCCTCAGCTTCGAGCCGGATGTGAGCCTTAATGTATTCGACGGCCTTGTAGGCGCCGGCCGATACTGCCTGGATTGAAGCGCCGGTAAACCAGAAGACTACCGCACCGCCAGCCAGGAGACCGAATAGTGAATAAGGATTCAGGATATTCAGGACTTGGGCCGGGTCGATTCCGAACTTATCCTTCACCAAGAGGATCAAGGAAAAGATCATCGTCGTGGCTCCGACGACCGCCGTTCCGATGAGGACCGGCTTGGCCGTCGCCTTGAACGTATTTCCTGCCCCATCGTTCTTTTCCAGATATTCCTTCGCTTTCTTGAAGTTGGGGAAGAAGCCGTACTTATCATAGAATTCCTGGCGCAATTCTCTTTCGCTGTGATTCCGGTATTTGTCCTCTATCAAGGAAAGCTCGAATACGCTCTGGGCATTGTCGGTCACCGGGCCGTATGAGTCGACGGCGATCGTCACCGGGCCCATGCCCAGGAACCCGAAAGCCACGAGTCCGAAAGCAAAAATCGAGGGGTAGAGCATTATGTCCCCCAGAAAACCTTCTTTAGTCGCCAGGAAGGCGATGAACATGAGGACCAGGAAGATAAGGCCTTTCCAGAAAGCCGAGAAGTTGCCCGCCACCAGGCCAGACAGGATATTCAAGGGAGCGCCGCCTTTACGGGAAGATTTGACGATCTCCTGCACATGTCGCGACTTCGTGCTCGTGAATATCTTGGTGAACTCCGGGATGAGCGCGGCCCCTAAGGTCCCGCAGCTTATGATGGCAGATAAATAGAACCAGAGGTCGCCTGGCAGATCTTTCAGTTGCCAGTAACTGACTAAGAAAGTTGCCACGATCGACAAGATCGAACTTATCCAAACCAGGCTGGTCAATGGTTTTTCGAAATCTTCCAGCTCATTCCGGCGGTAAAGCCGGGAATTGAGCAGCCGGTTTAAGTAGTAAGCAGCGAGCGAAGTAAGGACCATCATTATCCTCATCACGAAGATCCAGGTTAAGAGGGAAGTCTGGTACAGGAGACGGGTTGGTTCGTCGATGCCGGGCAGGAAGCCGACCGCCAAGACGATAAACGAGATAAGGGCGACGCCTGTCACCCCGTAAGTTTCGAAACCGTCAGCGGTCGGGCCGACGCTATCGCCAGCATTATCACCGGTACAGTCAGCGATGACGCCAGGATTCCTGGGGTCGTCCTCCTTGATCTTGAAAACGATCTTCATCAGGTCAGACCCGATATCCGCGATCTTCGTGAATATACCCCCAGCTATCCTGAGGGCTGAAGCGCCGAGGGATTCGCCGATGGCGAAGCCGATGAAACTGGCGCCCGCGTACTCGCGGGGCACGAAGAGCAGGATTATTAGCATCATGATCAACTCTACGCAGATAAGCATCACGCCGATGCTCATGCCAGAGTTGAGTGGGATGTTCAGGAGCTTGAGCGGTTTCTGCTCAAGAGCGGCGAAAGCCATGCGGCTGTTCGCCAGAGTGTTCATCCTGATGCCAAACCAGGCGACCCCATAGGAGCCCAGGATGCCGACGATCGTCCAAGCTAAGATCAATGAGACCCCACTTATAGCATATTCCTGCAAGCCGCCGAAATAGAAGGCAATGCAGGAGCCGATTATCAGGAATAGGATGATCAAGAACTTTCCCTGTTGTATCAGATAGGTCTTACAGGTGGCGAATATCGTCGCCCCCACCTCCAGCATGCTGGGGTGCGAGGGCAAGCGACGGGTCTGGCGGTAGTAGTAGTACGAGAATAATAACCCAAGCAAACAGACAGCAAAACCCACTAAGAGCAGGTTATTTTGTGTCGCGCTTAAGGTCGGGATCTTCAGGTCCGCCTCGGAAGCAAAAGAAGCCAGCGGCAGTAAAATCACTGCCACGAACAATTTCAACTTTTTCATTGCTATTAATTTAAGTTAGACATATAAGGATTTCAGAAAATATTCGCTTTTAGTTTTATAAAGAACCAAGCTTAAAATATTAAACTAAAAGTTATTTTTTGTCAAAAAAACGGTAGCGGAATTTAAAAAATATGCTATAATAAAACTAGAAAGACGATCAGCTGGGGCAATAGGAATTAGCGCTCGAGCGATTATCGATTTTTTTATGCTGATATCAAACAAAAAACAATATATACTGGCCAGCGTTATCCTGACGCTTGGTTTTTGTCTTTTCTTGCCCGTCCGGACCCAGGCCGCGATCAGTCCTGAAATCCGGCAAGTGAAGACCAGCGATAGCCCGGCTGTCTATTTCCTGAGCCATAAATATCATTTGAAAAAAGCCTATATCAACGAGACCTCGTACCTCAACTATGGAAACAAATGGTCAGATATCAGGGTTGTCAGCGCTTCCGACCTTGAAGATTGGCCAGAAGCCAAGCTGTTTAAGACCGCTGATTCTCCAGCCGTATATTATATCAATAAAGGGCAACGGGCCAAGATTATCAGCTGGACCGATTTGGAGGATTTCTCCCTGTCCGGCCAGCCGATCCTAGAGGTCAGCCAGACTGATCTAGAACAATACCGGCTGGTCAGCTATTCCGATATCGGCCTGACTAAGGCGAGCGACCTGATGGTTTTCAGCGACCTCGTGACCGGAGCCAATAACAATACGATGATCACCGGCACTGACGGCAACCTGGCCGGCGTCTTCCGTTTTCACTCGCCGTCTGGTACCGCGACGATTACTAGCCTGACCATTGACGTGAAAGGCGTCTATAGCGGCAGTATCCTGAGGGGCGCCTTCTTGCAGGATGAAAGTGACGCTGCCTATGAGGCTAACGTCAATACTAATACCAGCGCCCGCCAGATCTATGTCAGCTTCCACCATCCCCTCACGCTCAGCGCCGGTGAAGAGAAGACTATCAAAGTCTTCCTGAATTTCGGCAGCTGCTCTTGCAATAACCAGACCTTGTATCTGGAGATAAAAAGCGCGAGCGATATCAATTCCAGCTTGCCGGTGAATGCTTCTTTCCCGCTCCAGGGTACGACCTTCAAGCTTCTTTCCGGCGATAATATCCTCGGGAAGCTGCGCAGCCAGGAAGAGAGCCTGGCTAACACCAGCCTGGCGGTCAATAGCGGCAGTCGGCTGATCGGCAAGTTCAACTTCTATGAGGACGGCGGTCAGGAAGACGTTATCATCAAGACCCTGACCTTCACCAATAACGGTTCGGCCGGCGAGGATGATTGGGGGGATTTCCGCCTCCTGCGCAATGGTTCAGTAGTCGCCCGGGCCAGTGAAGTGAACGATGACGGCGATATCTTCTTTGATGTCAATTACCTGCGCATCAAGCATGACCAGCCATCCGAAATGGAAATCATCGCCAGCCTGAAGAGTGATTATAAGACCAAGAATACCCTCGACTTATCCCTATCCGGCCTCTGGGCTGTCGGCACGACCTATAACCTGTCGCTCCAACCGCAGCTGGACAATATCAGCGAAGTCTTTGCTTTGAATTAAAGAATAAAAAAATATGTTAAAAACCCTTTCAAAAATCTTCTTGCTCACCGCCGTCTTCTGCTGCTTGCCGCTTTTCGCCCAGGCCGAAGACGAATGCGACGAAGCGACGACCCTGGAGTTCGTCGCCCGCGATCCGGGCGGCAGCTATATCTCCGGCGCGAAAGTTGAGGTCTATAAGCAAGGGCTCGATGCTAACGGGCACGTCAAGCCGACGACGAAAGTCGCTGGCGCTACGACCGATGCGACTTTGGGCTACGCCCGTTTGAAATGGAAGAACCGCGAAACGACAAGCGCAGCCTATGCGATCAAAGTCCAGACGGTCGATAAGAGCGCGGCCATTTTCTGGTACTACGATAATTCCTTGAGCTGCGGCGAAAGCGCCTCACTGGAAAAGACTTTGAGCGGGATCACATTTGTCCTCCACGACGCGAACGGTAGCGCGCTGACCAATGTCAATTTCAATATCTATTCCCAACTCTATGATTCTAGCAACCAGCCTTTGCCCCAGAAGAAAGAGCTGATCAAGACCTTAAAATCTGGCACGGCCGGCCAAGCGACGATTTACCTGCCGCAGGGCAGCGTGCGCGGCCTCGATAATTCCCTGAGCGATCACTATAATCTGGAATTGACGCGCAACAGCCTGAAATTCAATCTCTATGATATTGCCGTTACTGACGGCCAGCTGACGACGGTCAACTATTATCTCAGTGCTATCAAGGTCCATATGGAAGATTCGACCGGCGTCAGCTTTCCGTCCGGCACGAAGGTCGAGGTCTATAAGCAGGAGGTCGGGCTGGACAATGAGCACCAGAAGGGCGCTAAGGTCGGAGAATTCACTTTAAGCGACAATGGCTACGGGTCTTTTGACGTTCCCGCTGGGATATATGTTCTCGGAGTCAAGAATAAGGACGGACAATACCAGTATTTCTGGGACGTAGAATCCTTAGAAGGCCGCCTGACAGAGTATGATCTGAAATCCAGCCAGAGCTCAAATACGACCGGTACTTGCCAGAACAATTCCCAATTGACAGTCGTCTTGCGCAATTTCAGCGGTGACATTGTCCCCGGTCTGAAGTTCGAGCTATACGAGCAGAAGACCGATGCCAACGGCTTGCCAACCGCTGGCGCCAAGGTAGCGGGCGGTACGATCGGCAGCACTGGACAGGCGATAATCACTTTCAAGCCTAACCCTAACTCCGCCTATGCCTTGAAAGTCTGGGACAAGCGCGCGGACCTAGGAGAATTCTGGTTCTTCGATGCTGTCCGTTTCGTCTGTAATTACAACCGCAGCCTTACCAAATACGTCCCGGCCCTGAAGATCGTCCTGCGCGATAGCCAGGGGAATTTCAAGAAGAATTACGCCTTTTCCTTGTATGCCCAGGAATATAACACTGATAATAAGCCGTTCATCCAGTCCAGCGGCCTCATCGCCAACCTGACGACGACTAGCGGCGGCCAGAAAACGGCCTATGTCGCTCCCTATAATCCTTATCGCCGCGGCCAGACTGGCTATTACGCGATCAGCGCGAAGGACGCGAACGGTAATGTCTCGACTTTCTATGATATTAAGATCCCGGCTGACAAAGATTATACTTTCCAGTTGGCCTTTAGCGGCCTAAGCGGCGAATTACGCAATGCCCAGAACCGTTTCTTGTCTGGTCGGGAAATCCGCCTCTATGATTCTAACAAACGCTTGCTTTTAAAGACTAAGACTGATACCAACGGTCGCTACCAGTTCGAATATCCGGCCGGCACTTATACGATCGCTTCGGTTGACGATTTTAATAAGGAGAACAGTTTCGGGCAGGTGACGCTCAAAGCCGGCAGCAATTCCAAGAAACTGACCATGGGCACGGCGATTTTCACCCTTTCCAATACTACCGGGGCAACTACGAATTCTTTGTCCCTGTATTCCTTATCGGATGACGGTAACGGCAACTATTACCGTTCCGGCCAGGTCGGGACAATCAAACTCAACTCTAATCGTTCCTCGGCAGTCTCTTTGGTCGCCGGCCCGTATCTCGTAGTCTATGCCGGGAAGAATAACAAAGAATACGGCCAGGCTTTCCTAGTTAAGAACGGGGTCCTGAGCGATCAAAAGATAGTGACCAATGCCAAATCTGTCCTTTCCGCCGGCCAAGCTTTCAAGGTTTCCGGTGCTTCAAGCTCCAGCTCCGATAACCCGGCATCAACCTCCGGCTCCTTGCTTTCCCGCCTGAAAGGCCGCATCCTTTTGCAGGTCGAAGGCAAAGGCCAGGCTTGGTATGTCAGCCCGGTTGACGGCAAGAGATATTACTTGGGCCGTCCAGCTGATGCTTTTAACGTCATGCGCCAGCTAGGGCTAGGAATTTCCAACGTTGATTTCAATTCCTTGGATAATAATCCGTCGGCCTGGAAGAGGCTAGCCGGGCGGATACTCCTTAAGACTGAAGACAAGGGCAAAGCTTATTATTTTGATCCGGTCAATTTGCAGTTATATTACTTGGGCCGTCCGGCCGATGCTTTTGATGTCATGCGTTCCCGCGGCCTCGGTATCAAGGACAGCGACCTGAACCAGATTACGACCGCCAATTAAATTATCGTTATGGGCGTTAATGAATGGCCAAAAATCGGAAATGAACGGGTAGTGGAGTTCCTAGACCGTTCGCTCGCGGCAGATAAGATCGCCCAGACTTATATTTTCGTCGGGCCGGATGACTTAGGGAAATCGACGATCGCCTTGGCTTTCGCCCGGCGCCTGCAGGGCGAGACCGAGAGCTTTAATAGCGACCTGTATATATTGAAACCGGGAGAAGAAGCCAAGAGTCTGACAATCGACGAAGTGAGAGAATTCATCAAGCGCTTGAATTTGAGCTCCTTCCTCAATTCCTATAAGATCGGTATTATCAAGGAGGCAGATCGCCTGACTTTAGAAGCCCAGAACGCGCTCCTCAAGACCCTGGAAGAGCCGAAAGAGAAGGTCATCATCATCCTTTTGGTCACAAACGAAGACAACTTGCCGGCGACCATCCTATCACGCAGCCAGATCCTTCATTTCCAGCCGGTAAAGTCGGCAGTCATCTATGACTATCTGCTGGCTAACTGTCAAGTCAGCCGCTCGTTGGCCAAAGACTTAGCCAACTTAGCTATCGGCCGGCCGCTTAGGGCGGTATATTGGCTGGAGAACCCTGAGCGTTATAAGGATTACTTAACGGCGGCCCAGGGTTTCTTGGGGCTTTTCCCGCTCGGTGTGAACGAACGCTTGAAGGAGCTGGATAAGATATTTAGCGACCGCAGCTTTTCCAAGCAAGCCGTCCAAGCCGCGCATGATATTCTGGATTTGGCTGAAGGCTTGGAACGTGACCTCTTGCTCCTTAGCCTCGGTCAGAAGGACCATCTGCAGCATTCCGCCCTTATACCTGAATTAGAGAAGTCCCTGGCGTATCTGGAAAAGACCGCCGAAACGGCCGCGCCTTTCCTACTCGGCCAGTTGAAGCTCATCGCCCAGGCCCGGGAATACCTAGCCGCTAACGTCAATCCGCGTCTGGTCCTGGAACAATTAATCATCAATTTGTAACATATAATATTATGTGGGCAAGAAACCTAAAATTAGCTATCCTCCTAATGGCCCTCGCCTTAGTGGCGTCGGCCTGTTCGCTTTCGACGACCTCCTCCCAGAACAGCCAGACGGTCGATAGCAGCGTCTTCGTTTCGACTAACCGCGGTGATAACTGGCAAGCGGCCGCCAAAGTGCCGACGACGAACGGTCAAACGCAGAACCTAGGGAACCTCAACGTGAACCTCATCACCATGGACCCGGGCGATAGCGCCGCCCTGTATCTCGCCAGTTTCGACTACGGCCTGCTTTATACCTATAATATCAAGGACGGCTGGAAAGAAGCGGCGGGCCTGCCGAAGATCACGATCAACGACGTCAAGGTCGATCCGAAGGACAAGTGCACGATTTATGCCGCGGCTAGCAACCGCCTATACCGTTCCGTCGATTGTGCCCGGACCTGGACGGAATCATATTTCGACAATAATGCCGGCGTCAGCGTCAACGCCATCGCCGTCGACCACTATAACCCGAAGAACATCTACATTGGCACCAGCCGCGGGGAGATTATCAAGAGCTTGGACGGCGGCGTTTCCTGGCGAACGATCCAAAGGCTAGAGGAGGGCGTGGCGAAGCTCATAATCTCGCCGCTCGATAGCCGCCTGATATTCGTCGCCAGCGCCAAGAACCGGATCTACAGCTTCATCTCCAATACGGACACCAACCCGGACCGGACGGCGGACTTAGAAGGCAATTTCCTGGTCGAGGAATGGACGGACCTAAATGACGTCTTGGACCAGTATAATCTAGGGAGCACTTTCCGGGATATCGTGGTCTGCGCCAAGGATGGCGCCATGTTCCTGGCGACCGACAAGCTCATCCTGCGTTCGGTCGATAACGGCATCACCTGGGAGAATATCAAGCTGATCCAACCGGAGAAAGATGCGGTCATCAACGCCATCGCCGTCGATCCGCAAGCTTCGAGCAACCTTTATTATGTGACTAATACCACCTTCTTCAAATCGACCGACGGTGGCGTCACCTGGATGACTAAGAAGCTGCCGACCAAGCGCGCCGGCCGGGAACTGCTCGTCGACTTCAATAATCCCGACATCGTCTACCTCGGAACAATTCAATTAAAAAAATAGGTATTTTAATGATAATAAAAAATATATGAACCAATATCTGCAAGCCAGACAGAACGAATTCGCAAACGCCCTCGATTTTTTCAAGAAAGAGATTGGCGCCCTTAGGACGGGTCGCGCTAATCCGGCCGTCCTCGACGCTGTCCAGGTCGAAGCCTACGGCGTCTTGAATCCGCTCAACGCGGTTGGGAACATCGCCGTTTCCGATGCCCGCAGCATCCTGATTGTGCCCTGGGACAAGAGCGTCCTAAAGAGCATTGAAAAGGCGGTTATTGACGCCGGCTTAGGCCTGGGCGTCGTGAATGAGGGCGACAAGATACGCCTGACCGTCCCACCGCTGACCGAAGAGAATCGCAAGGATCTGGTCAAGAAGCTGAACGAGAAGATGGAGAAGACCCGGATCATCCTGCGCGGCGCCCGCGATCAAGCCAAGAACGCCATTGAGAAAGCCTATAGCGACAAGGAGATATCAGAAGACGACAAGTTCCGTTTTATCAAGGAGCTTGATGAATTCTCCGCCAAGAAGAACGATGAGCTGAAGGACGCCCGCGACCGGAAAGAGAAAGATATTATGGAAATCTAACCGGGAATCCGCTTATGCTTCTTACAGCCATAATCTTCATTTTAGTATTGTCCGTCCTGGTGTTCGCTCATGAGCTCGGGCATTTCATGACTTCCCGGTTTTTCGGCGTCAAAGCTGAAGAATTCGGTTTCGGCTTTCCGCCGCGGGCAATCGGATGGTATAGGAACCAGTCCGGCCGTTGGCGCCAGGTCTTAGGTAACCGCTCCGTCGAGAGCCTCTATGGGAGCGAGGCTGAAAAAAATCGGCCAGCCAGAAAAGCCACCATCTATTCCTTGAATTGGCTGCCGATCGGCGGCTTCGTCAGGATCAAGGGAGAGAACGGGGAAGGCGAGAAGGATGACGATAGTTTCGTTAACCGGAAAATCTGGCAGCGGGTTGTAATCTTAGCGGCCGGCGTGATCATGAATGTAGTCCTGGCTTGGCTCCTTTTCTCGGTTGGCTATCTGGTCGGCTTGCCGCAATCGACTGACACGCTCGGGAAGAATGCCCGGGTCAGCGATTCCCGGGTCCTGATCGCCCAGGTAATGCCAGATTCCGCGGCGGCTCGCGCCGGTCTGAAAGAAGGCGACGCGGTCTTAAATGTCAGCGGCCAGGCGGTCGTGACAGAGAAGAGCCTGCAAGACGCGATTGCAGCTAGGGACGGGCAAGAAGTCAGCCTGCTCATTGAGCGTAATAATGAGAAGATGGCCGTTACTGTTACGCCGGCCTCTAAAGACGGCGGACGAGCCGTCATCGGCGTCGCGATTTTCGCCGGCGGGACTGTCCGCTATCCTTTCCCGTCCGCTTTCTGGGAGGGAGCGAAGACTACCGGCTGGACCTTGAAGGAAATCGTCCGGGCCTTCGGAGAGCTGTTCGGCCAGGTATTCCAGGGCCATAAGGTCGGCGACCAATTCGCCGGCCCGATCGGCATCGCTTCGATTACCGGCCAGGCGGCGCGCCTCGGTTTTGCCTATCTCCTGCAGTTCACGGCCCTCCTATCATTAAACCTAGCAATCATCAATATCATCCCTTTTCCGGCGCTCGACGGCGGCCGCATCCTGTTCCTTCTTGTCGAGAAGCTGAAAGGGAAGCCGGTGCGACGGGAGGTCGAGACTCTGATTCACAATATCGGTTTCATCCTGCTCATCGCCCTGATACTGTTCATAACCTATAAGGACATTATTAAATTATTCTAAATAATATTTATGGAGATAAAGATCAAAGCTACAAAATTAGAGCTTACGCCGGCGATAAAAGCCTATGCGCAGAACAAGATCAGCAGCCTGGAGAAGTATCTTGGTAACAAGGTCCGGGTGATCAATTGCGACTTAGAGATAGAAAAGACGACCGGCCGCCAGGATAAGGGCGAAATTTTCCGGGCCGAGGTCAATCTCGAAGTGCCGCATGAGATCCTGCGGGTCGAGAAGACCGAGAAAGACCTCTATAAAGCGATCGACAAGGTAAAGGACCACCTGGAGCTCATCATCGGCAAGTATAAGGAGAAGCTGCTTGATAAGAAGAGGGGGAAATAATCACAACTAGATAGAAGAAATAAAAAAAGCCCGGTTTTCGTTTATAGGAAACAGGACTTTTTGTTTTAGGGGCTCAGCTATGAGCGACAGCTGTCTTCTCCGAACTCGGTTTCATCTCCATGACAGCTATGAAGCCGCTCATGACAAAGAGATAGAAACCTAGGATGTTCACCCACCAGTTGTGGTAGGCGAACCAGAGTATGAGCGGTAGGAGTATGACGCAGATAATCATGAAGATCGCCGGTCCGAGACCGTCTTCGGTCTGCATATCCCGCCAGGAGAAGATCCCGAAAACGATGCAGATAGCCAGGGTGACATAAACGTTGGCCTCCTTGAAAGGATAGCAGACAGCACTGGAATTAACTATCCAGAGGACCAGATCTACTATCAAAAACACGACCCAAAGCAGGTTAGCCGGGCCACCCAGATATTTCCGCAGGAAAAGAACGATTTTTTTCATTTTGTTGGTTTTTTTGTGATTTTTAGGTTTTTAATATAATACAACTTTTTCTTATAAAAGTCAATATTTATTTTATTCACTTTACGTATTATACTAATGTTAGAAGGAAACAGCCATCAGGTTGGTTGTTTATTTTAGTTATTAATAGCCAAAATAAAACTATTTATGAATATTTTCAACCTATTCGGAGACGCTAACGAAAAGATAATCAAGGCTATGAAGCCGATTATAGAAAAGATCGCCAGCTTGGAGCCAGGATTGCAGGCGCTGAGTGCAGAAGAGCTGAAAGCCAAAACCGCGGAATTCAAAGATCGCCTAGCGAAAGGTGAGACGCTTGACGATATCTTGCCGGAAGCTTTTGCTGTCGTTCGGGAAGCCTCACGTCGGATATTGGGGTTGCGCCACTTCGATGTCCAACTTGTCGGCGGCATCGTTCTCCATCGCGGCCAAATAGCGGAAATGAAAACTGGCGAAGGCAAGACCCTCGTCGCTAGCCTACCCTTGTACCTGAACGCTCTCGTCGGTAAAGGCGCGCACCTCATCACCGTCAACGACTATCTGTCCCGCTTGGGCGCCGGCTGGATGGCCCCCATCTATCACGCTCTGGGATTGACTATCGGCGTCATCGTCCATGAGAACGCCTTCGTCTATGACCCGGACTATACTGACGAGAGCCAGTATGACGAACGTTTGAAACATTTCAAACGTCTCCCGCGCCGCGATGCCTATCGCTGTGATATCACCTATGGCACGAATAACGAGTTCGGCTTCGACTACCTGCGCGACAATATGGTCTATACCCTAGAGCAGACTGTCCAGCGGAATCTCCACTACGCCATCGTCGATGAGATCGACTCAATCCTGATCGACGAGGCCCGGACGCCGCTCATTATCAGCGCGCCGGCCGAAGAATCGACCGACAAGTATTTCCAATTCGCCCAATTAGTCTCCCGCCTCGACGAGAACGAGGACTATAACGTCGACGAGAAGATGCGGGCCGCGACTCTGACAGAAGCGGGCATAGCCAAGATGGAGAAATGGCTGGGGGTTGACAACATCTATGTCGCCGGTGGCGTGAAAGAAGTCCACCATATCGAGGAAGCCTTGAAGGCGCGCGTCCTGTTCAAGCGCGACAAGGATTACGTCGTGAAAGACGGGGAAGTGATAATCGTCGACGAGTTCACTGGCCGCCTGATGCCGGGTCGCCGCTATAGCGAAGGCCTGCACCAGGCGATCGAAGCCAAGGAAGGCGTGAAGGTCCAGAAGGAATCGCAGACTATGGCGACGATCACTTTCCAGAACCTTTTCCGCATGTACGGGAAGCTCTCGGGCATGACGGGGACGGCCGCGACCGAAGCTGAGGAATTCCACAAGATATATAATCTTGAAACTATCATCATACCGACTAACAAGATGAATATCCGCAAAGACCAGAATGACCTCATCTACCGCACGGAAATGGACAAGTTCCAGGCGGTCATAAAAGACATTAAAGAACGGAACGGGAAGGGCCAGCCCATCCTTATTGGTACGATCTCGATCGAGAAGAACGAGCTCTTCGCCGAACTCATGGAGCGCGAAGGCCTGCGGCCGCAGATGCTAAACGCTAAGAATCACCAGAAGGAAGCGGAAATAATCGCCCAGGCCGGACGCAGAGGCGCGATCACTTTGGCGACGAACATGGCCGGCCGTGGCGTCGATATCATCTTAGGCGGCAACCCGCCGCTCCCCGAGGAGCAGGAAGAAGTGCGGCGCCTAGGCGGTTTGCACGTCATCGGCACCGAACGCCACGAATCGCGGCGCATCGATAACCAGTTAAGAGGCCGCGCCGGCCGCCAAGGCGATCCCGGCTCGTCCCAGTTCTACGTTTCGACCGACGATGACTTGATGCGCATCTTCGGCGGTGACCGGATGAAAGGGCTTATGAAGACCCTTAACGTGCCGGCGGATATGCCAATCGAGAATCGCTTGATATCCAAGTCGATTGAATCCGCTCAGAAGAAAGTGGAAGGCAACAACTTCGATATCCGCAAGCACTTAGTGGAATATGACGACGTCATCAACAAGCACCGGACCGCGATCTATAAGCGGCGCCGGGAGATTTTGGAGATCGCCGAGCATGTCCGCGAAACGGCGGAGGGCGAGACGTCACGGGAGTTAGGCGATATCATCTCGGAGATGGTAGCTGGCGAAATCGAAGTTATCGTCAACTTTCAGACCGCCTCTGACAATCAAGCTGATTGGAACCTGAAGGAAATTTTTGAAACCGTGAAGACAATCTGGACGGCCGGGGGTGAGATAGAAACGAAACTAGCTGAGATAGCGAAGAGAGGCGGTAGCAGGGATTTGTTGCGCCAGGCTCTAGTAGATTACCTAATAAACGAAGCTAAGATAAAATATTCCCAGTTGCGAGAGAATTTCACTCGGGCCAACCTCGATTTCAGCGAAGTGGAGAAAGGCATCCTCATCCGTTCCATCGACGAGCTCTGGGTCGAGCACCTCGAGACCGTCGATTACCTGCGGCGCGGCATCGGCCTGCGCGGCTACGGCCAGCGTGATCCGCTCGTCGAATACAAGAAGGAAGCCTATCATCTATACCAGGAGCTCAATACCCTCATCAACCGCAATGTCGTCTATTCGATCTATAAGACTGGCGATGCTCTCATGATGGCGGCTAGCCCCGAGATCAAACTCTTCGCCGGCCAGCCCGCCCAGAGACTGGAATTCTCTGGCGCCCAGAAGGAGATGCAGCGCCAGGCGGAAGCCAGGAACACCATCGACCTAGTCCACGAGAAAGTGAAAGATGAGACTGGGCACAAAGTCGGGAGGAATGACCCGTGCCCTTGCGGCAGCGGCAAGAAATATAAGCAGTGCCATGGGAAATAGGAAAAAGGAAATTAAGACTAAATTCATGGCAAAAGGTATTAAAATTAGAAAGGCTAACATGGAAGATCTTCAGGATATTCTGAAATTGAATTTTAACATTCTCCCGTAATTCCCCGGGCGTTAGCCCGAGGGATGAAGCCATTCCATTATCCTCCCATCCCCGTGTTATGTCGACCAGCAGAAAGTGACTAGCGAGATATTGACCCGTTTTCGGGGTGAAGGCGTCGCGTCCGCCTTAGATCGAGCTTTCGAAGAAGTCCTAGTTCAAGTAGCCAACCACTATAAGCAAGAATACCCCGGGAAACATCAGTCCAACTGGGCGGTAGAGAACGCCAACCGAAAACGGTTAGAGAAAAAGCAGCAGAATGGTTCGCCGGAAGTGGAGCTAGCTGAAGATGACATAACTTTTGCCTGGGCGGGATTGGCGGTTAGAGACTATAAAATGTTCAAGGATTTGAAAAAGGAAAATCTGCGCGATAACATGACAAATTTAGAATTAGTCCTGAATATGCTGGCCGAAGCTTCGACCGCAGAGATTTCTAAACAGGAGAGGCCAGAGACTTTCGTAGCCAATCGCCAGGTAGCTAGGCGTGGTGGTGGTGTCGCTGGTCGAGCTAGGCAGGAGTTAGAAAAACAAACCGGCCGGCCGGTAATCTCCCACGGAAGATTATTGTCTACTAAGAAAAAAAATTAAAATAATCATATGTATAAAGAGAAATTCGACCTGTTCAACCAGGAAGATGGACCGGAGAAGACCGCGGCCCGGCATCCGGAACGCCAGGAAACCGAGGATGATTTCGACCCGGCGCGTCCGGTTAAAGAAGGAGAGTTCCCCCTGCCCAAGCCCTTGCAGGAAATAGAGGATGAGAAGTCGGCTCAGGCGGAAGCGGATAATCTCTTGCGCCAGATTGAAGAAGATCTGGCCGAGAAGCACGCCGCGGCCGTTGACAAGCGGACCCCGGCACAGAAATATTGGGATAAGGTATTCCCGCCGAAAAGTGACCCGGAAAACGATGTTAAGGGTTTAGAAGAGCTTCAGCAGATCATCGAGCGCGGGCCTCAGGCGAAGGATCCGGCAGACGAGAAGACGGACAAACGGCCGATTGTCCGGAAGAAGAAGTGGGCGGATTGGCCAGACTTTAAAAGCCGGCAGTATAAGGATAACGATTAAAAGATAAATAAAATATGCCTGACAGCAAACAAAAGATTAAACAAACTGACGCTTCGAGCCAGAACCCTTTCGTCGCCATGGAAGAAGCAATCTTAGATTTCTGGGACCGGGCGAAGATCTTCGAGAAATCGGTCAAAAAGGAAGCGCCGAATGGCAATTTTGTCTTCTTCGAAGGCCCGCCGACCGCGAACGGCGTGCCCGGCATCCATCATGTTCTGGCCCGGGCCTTCAAGGATGTCATCCCGCGCTACAAGACCATGAATGGCTATCGCGTCGAACGCAAAGCCGGTTGGGATACGCACGGATTGCCGGTCGAGTTGCAAGTGGAGAAGCAGCTCGGCATCTCCGGCAAGCCGGATATCGAGAAATACGGCATCAAGGAATTCAACCAGAAGTGCCGGGAAAGCGTCTGGACCTATCTAGCCGAATGGCAGAAGTTGACGCGCCGGATCGCCTTCTGGGTCGATATGGAAAACCCCTATATTACCTACGATAATTACTATATCGAATCCCTTTGGTCTATCCTGAAGAAAGCTGACGCTGACGGTTACCTCTACAAAGGACACAAGGTCGTGCCTCATTGTCCGCGTTGCGGGACAGCGCTCTCGAGCCACGAGGTAGCCCAGGGCTATAAGCTGGTGAAGGACAATTCCGTCTATCTGAAATTCAAGGTGACGAAGGGGAACGACAAGGTGCGGGTCGGCGATTTCATCCTGGCCTGGACGACGACTCCCTGGACCCTGCCGGGGAACGTCGCCTTGGCTGTGGGGGAGAAGATTAGCTATGTATTAGTCGAGCTGGCGGGCGAGAATCTTATCCTGGCCCGGGAACGTTTAGAGGCAGTCTTGAAGGACAGGGAGTATAAAGTTACTAAGGAACTCAAAGGCTCCGACCTCATCGGCTTGGAATATGAACCGCTATTCGATATCCCGGCCATAAAAGCCGATGGCCGTCCGGCCTATCGCGTCGTTCCGGCTACGTTCGTAACGACCGCTGACGGTACCGGCGTGGTGCATACGGCCGTCATGTACGGCGAAGACGACTATAACCTAGGCGAGGCCGTCGGCTTGCCCAAGGTCCACACCGTCGATGAAGCTGGGCACTTCAACATTTCTCTTGCTGCCTACGGCCTGGATGGTAAATTCGTCAAGGCGGCAGGAACAGAAAAGATCATCCTGGAACATCTGGAAGGAAAGGGATATCTCTTAGCCGAGGAAACCTACGAGCATGACTATCCTTTCTGCTGGCGCTGCGATACGCCGCTCCTGTACTATGCCAAGGATTCCTGGTTCATCGCCATGAGCCGATTGAAGGATAAGCTCATCGCCAATAACGAGACGATTAATTGGATACCGGAGCATATCAAGACCGGACGTTTCGGAGAATGGCTCAGTAACGTGAAGGACTGGGCAATCTCCCGCGAACGCTATTGGGGTACGCCGCTCCCGATCTGGGAATGCGAGAAATGCGGGACCCATAAGGTCGTCGGCAGCGCCGAGGAACTGGGTGAACTCTCTGGCCGCAAGGCGAACCTGAAATCAGAATTGCACCGGCCGGAAATAGATGAGTACGAGATCACCTGCGCTGGCTGCGGCGGCAAGATGAAGCGGGTGAAGGAAGTCTTCGATTGCTGGTTCGATTCCGGTTCCATGCCTTTCGCCCAGTACCACTATCCTTTCGAGAACAAGAACCTGATCGATAAGGATGAACAGTATCCGGCGGAATTCATTTGCGAAGCCATCGACCAGACGCGCGGCTGGTTCTATACCTTGCTCGCCGTTTCGACCCTGCTCGGTAAAGGCAGCCCCTACCGTAACGTCATCTGTCTCGGCCATATCAACGACAAGTTCGGCAAGAAGATGTCGAAATCGAAAGGAAATATCATTAGCCCTTGGGACGTCATCGCGCAATATGGCGTCGATGCCGTCCGGGAACACATGTATACGATAAATCAGCCGGGAGAGGGGAAGCGCTACGACCTCGAGGACGTGAAGGATGTCTTCCGCAAGAATATCATGCTCCTCTGGAACGTCTATAAATTCTATGAGATGTATGCGCCTCTTGGCGGGAAAGAAGATAAGGCATCCGTGGTCAAGGATTTAATCGCAGGACAAAACATCCTGGACCGCTGGATCCTGGCCAAATGGGAAGCTTTGCGGGAAAAGCTGACAAGCGAACTCGATAAGTACCATATCTATGAAGCTGCCCGGGAAATCCCGCTCTTCATCGATGAGCTCTCGACTTGGTACCTGAGGCGCAGCCGCGATCGTTTCAAATCCGGAGACGAAGCCGATAAGCAGGCGGCTCTAGCGACGACGCGTTTCGTCCTCGAAGGCCTGGCGAGACTGCTTGCGCCTTTTATGCCTTTTATCGCTGAGAACCTCTGGCAGAAGGTTAGCGGCTATAATTTTAATCAAGAGAGCCGTTCCGTCCATCTGGAAACTTGGCCAGCCAAGCAGTTTGCGTCTGATGAAGCGATCTTGGAAGATATGGAGCTTGTCCGGCGCATCGTCGAGATTGGGCTCGCGAAGCGCGATGAAGCCGGCATCAAGATCCGCCAGATGCTCCGGGCCGTAACAGTCAGGAGCAAGCGGGAAGTGCCACTCGACTATCTCGACCTCATCAAGGACGAGCTCAACGTCCAGGAGATAGTCTTCGCGGAAACGGCTGACGATAGGATCGAAGCGGAGCTCGATACGACGATTACGCCGGAATTGAAGATCGAAGGCCTGCGGCGCGAACTGGTCCGCTTCATCAACCTGTTACGCAAGGAAGCGAGCTTGAGCCTGCAGGACGAAGCCTCCGTCTATCTCGAAGGCGCGGATGAAGAGATTGCCAGCGCCATTAAGAAGACGAAGGCCAGCCTGCTCCAAGATACTCTAAGCGCCGATATCAAGCTCGGCGAGATCGGGCCGGATATGCTGGCCGTGAAAGAGATAAAGATCGACGGCCGGAAGCTGCGGCTAGGGCTGAAGAAATAAGAATAAGCTCTAAATATATGACTTTGAAACAAATCTACGACTTAGCTATCAAGTTAGGGACGAAAGCCGACTTGCGCGGGGAAGAGAAAGTGAAGAAGGTCCTAGCCCGCCGCCGGCAACAGTATGAGGAATTGACTAAGAAGAAGCAGGCGGAATTCGATCAGGAAAAATTCCATAACCCGTATGCCGATACTCGCATTTTGGTCGATAATAAGCAGCCGAAGATCAGGAAAGTCCTAGCAGGCATCGATATGGAAGGCCAGGAGCTTCTCTTGGCTAAGCAACTAGGCGATATTGACCTGGTTCTGGCTCATCATCCGGAGGGCGAAGCCTTAGCTGACCTGTCGGATGTCGTCGCGATGCAAGCCCAGGTCCTAGCCGGCTATGGCCTGCCGATAAATATTGCCGAATCGATCACCTTGCCCCGGGTGAGCGAAGTGAACCGCAGCCTGTCACCGACCAACCATAACCGGAGCGTGGATATGGCTAAGCTCTTGGGAATAGATTTCATGTGCGTCCATACCCCAGCGGATAATCTCGGCGCCAATTTTCTCGTTAATCTGCTGAAGAAGAAAGATAAAGAATTGGAGACGGTCGGCGACCTGATAGAGCTATTAAAAAGCATTCCGGAGTATGCCGCGGCTGACAAGCTCAAAGCCGGGCCGAAGATATTCTCCGGCCGGCCGGAAAACAGCTGCGGGAAGATAGTGGTCACGGAATTCACCGGCGGCACCTCCGGCTCCAAGGATGTTTATGAGAAGATGGCTCAGTACGGTTTTGGGACGGTTATTGGCATGCACATATCAGAAGAACATCGTAAGGAAGCGGAGAAGTACCATATCAATGTCGTCATCGCCGGTCATATGGCTTCCGATTCTCTGGGCATGAATTTGTTCCTGGATGAGCTGGAGAAGCAGGGGATAGCGGTCGTACCGCTCTCTGGCCTGATCCGGGTCAAGCGTTTCAAAAAATGACTATTTGAAAATAATTTAAGATAAGAAAAAGGCTTCCGTCCATAAGTTAGAGGAGGGAAGTCTTTTTTATTCTGGGTTAATCAGCTTTTGCCTTTTGGCAGAGCCTGTCGGAGATTATTTCTGCTTGCCGGAGTCGCCAGAGTTCGCGGAGTAGCAAGAAAAAGAGGCAAACGAACCAAGGAATTAAGACAAATAGTAGCGGAACAAGTAGTTTCATCTCTATCTTCAGCCGGTCAGATTGGCGGTCGAATTCTTCGGTCCACATGCTCCGGGAGAGGTCCTGTCCGGAGATGAGGCTAAGGGTAGCGTGATAATTCGCCTTGTCAGCCTCGAAATGCTTAGTAATGACCGGATCGGTAAGCCGGTATGCTCCCCAGTAGGCCAGGCCGGTCAGGAGCAGCAAAACAACCAGGATCTTCTTTTTCATGATTACATGATTAAATGGATTTTCCCCTCTTTTTCTTTTTCCGAATCAGAGCAGGAACGGATATTGAGCAGCTTGCCATCCGGATCGACGGCAAAGAAGAGCTTGTCTGTCTTGCCGGACAGGATGTTAATTATCTCATTGAAGAGCGGGAGATAGAGTTCGCAGCGGTCGCCTTCAATACAGCCTACCCGGAACCGCTTGGCCCAGTAAGGGCTGTGGCCGTGCAAGGCGACAAGCCTTCGGACCAGTTTTCCGCTCTGGTCGCCAGGCAAGGGAACGGTTTTTCCGGAAGCCAGGATTTCTTCCCGGCGCCGGCTATAGTCGAGCCAATAGAGATGGCTGGATTTTTCCGGCTGGCATAGCCAGCGGAAAAGAGATTTTAAATACAGTTTCATGATTTTTATTGTTGGGTTTGAAATGAACGATTTATAATGATTTTTTATATTACTATTTTTTATATTTCCTGTCAATATTTATTTTACTCTAAAAATATACTATAATTAATAAATAAAAATTGGCTAATATATATGAAAAAATTGGAACTATTAGCACCAGCTGGCAACCTCTTGAAAATGAAAACCGCCTTCCTTTATGGAGCGGATGCCGTCTATCTGGGCATACCGGATTTTTCCCTGCGGGTCAGAATAAACGATTTCGACCTGAAGGGGGTAGCCGAAGCCGTTTCCTATGCCCACCGCGCCGGCAAGAAGGTCTACGTTACCATTAATATCTTCGCCCATAATTCCCACTTGCGTCGATTGCCGGCCTATGTCCGGAAGCTGCGCTCATACGGCGTCGACGCCCTCATCGTTTCCGATCCCGGTATCCTATCAATCATCAAGAAAGCCTGGCCGCAAGCCGAGATCCATCTCTCGACGCAAGCCAACTGCACCAATTCAGAGGCCGTTAAGTTCTGGGCTAAACAGGGCGTGAGGCGGATCATCTTAGGCCGGGAAGTGACGCTCCAGGAAATCAGAGAGATTCACCGAGCGGCGCCGCAAGTAGAACTGGAATATTTCGTCCACGGCGCAATGTGCATGGCTTATTCCGGCCGCTGTTTCCTGTCGAAATTATTTACCGGCCGCAGTGGCAACCAAGGCGATTGCGCTCAGCCTTGCCGTTGGGAATATGACGTTTTTCTGAAGACCGGCGGCCGTGAAGACGAGCTGGAATTAGTCGAAGAGAAGCACGGTAGCTATCTTCTGAATTCCAAGGACCTTTGCTTGATAAAGAATCTGCCAGAATTGGCTGCCGCTGGCATTACCAGCTTCAAAATCGAAGGCCGAGCCAAAAGCGTCTACTACCAGGCGGTCGTCTGCGGCGCCTATCATCGCGCTTTGCGAGCGATTAGCCAGAAATATCCAGCCGTCAAGCGGAAACGGGAATTGGCTTATCTATACAAGGAACTGGAAACGAAGCTCGTCCACCGCGGCTATACGGCCGGCTTTCTCTTAAGTGAACGGGGAGAACAGAATATTGCTCGTTCGCACGAGAAAAGCGCTTGGGAATTCTGCGGTCAGGCCACGGGGAGCGAAGTAGACAAGGTCGGGAAGGCCAAACTCCATTTCCAAGTCCACAATACGGTTCGGGTCGGTGACCGGCTGGAGATTATTAAGCCGGATTATGATATAATGAAAGTGACGCTGAAAGAACTTTGGGATGGGAAAACCGGGAAGAAAATCCAGGAAGCGCATGGCGGTGGCGGGGGCCAGATGGCTGTCCTGGAACTACCGCGCTCGACCGGTCCGATCCCGCCTCAGAGCGTCCTGCGCCGCTTATTAAATCCTAACATATGATCGCTTTTCTCAGAGGGACGATAAAGCATAAGAATATAAATAGCCTGATCCTGGAAGTCGGCGACGTCGGCTACCAGGTCTTTGCAAGCGAAGCTCTCTTAAGTGACCTGAAGCTCGGTTCGTCCGCGGAACTATATGTCCACCACCACGTCCGCGAAGAGGCTGCTGACCTCTACGGCTTCAAAAGCGCGGAAGATCTGGAGCTCTTCGAACTATTATTGACCGTTTCCGGCATCGGTCCGAAGTCTGCGCTCGGCATCCTGGCACTCGCTTCGGCTGGCGATATCAAAGAAGCGATCATCCGCGGCGACGCTAACCTACTCACCAAGGTTTCTGGCATCGGCAAGAAGACGGCCGAACGCCTGGTCTTGGAGCTAAAGAGCAAGGTCATTCGTGCCGGCGGCACGGCTGTCACTATCAATTCCGGGACGCTGGGGGGAGGCGATGAAATTGACGCTCTCATGTCCTTAGGCTATTCCTTAGGAGAAGCCAGGAGCGCTCTCGCCCAAGTCGATCCGGAAATCGCTGATAGCGGCGAGAGGGTCAAATCCGCTTTAAAAATGATGAAGAAATAGCGCTTTACAAGGCAATCTTTTTCCGTTAAGATTAAAAAACATTTATGTCTAATTTCGAGAAGAGGACAATCACTAAGCAGTCGGAAAATTTCGCCGATTGGTACCAGGACGTCGTCCGGGAAGCGGAGCTGGCGGAGAGTTCCGAAGTTCGCGGCTGCGGCATCGTCCGCCCCTATGGCTTGAAGGTCTGGGAGCTCATCAAAGAAGAGCTCAATCGCCGCCTGGAAGCGGACGGGGTGGAGAACGTCTATTTTCCGATCTTCGTCCCGCTCGAGAACCTGGAAGCGGAGAAGGATCATGTCGAAGGCTTCTCGCCCGAATTGGCCGTCGTCACCCATGGTGGCGGGGAAGAGCTAGTGAATAAATTAGCAATCCGGCCGACGAGCGAAGCCGCCATGTACCGAACCTATGCCAAGTGGATCCAGAGCTATAAGGATTTGCCACTACGCCTCAACCAATGGGCGAACGTCGTGCGTTGGGAGAAAAGGCCGCGCGCTTTTCTGCGCTGGAGCGAATTCCTCTGGCAGGAAGGGCACACAGTCTTTGCTAGCGAGGAAGAAGCGCGGGCCGAAGTCGAGAAGATGCTCAAGATATACCAAGATACCTACGAGTTCATGGCCATTCCGACTTTCGCCGGCCAGAAATCAGAAGCAGAAAAATTCGCCGGCGCCGTCACGACGCTCACAGCCGAAGTAATGGCTAAAGACGGCAAGGCGATCCAGGGCGCGACTAGCCATTACCTAGGCACGAATTTTGCTAAAGTCTTTAATGTTAATTATCTGGGCCCCGATGGCGAGTCCCATCTCGGGCATCAAAATAGCTGGGGCCTGTCCTGGCGCTCGGTCGGCGCAGTCGTAATGGTCCATGGCGACGATAACGGCCTGCGCTTGCCGCCTAATATCGCTCCCTATCAAATCGTCATTGTGCCGATATATAAAGATGAAGCCGGAAAGAAAGAAGTTTTAGATTTCTGCCAGGAACTGGGCGCGACCCTTAGGAAGAAATACCGCCTCAAGATCGACGATCGCGATAGCCAGACGCCGGGCTATAAGTTCAATTATTGGGAAGTCCGCGGCGTGCCGGTCCGCCTAGAGATCGGCTTGAAGGAATTGGCCGGGAAGAAGGTGACGGCTTTCCGCCGCGATGATAATACCAAGGAGACGGTCGATCTGGCCGGGTTAGACGCCTACCTGCGCCGCCTCATGAAGGCGATCCATAAGAACCTGTACAAGCAGGCGCAAGCTTTTGCTAAGAGTCATATTTATCGCATCAAGAAGCATGAGGAGATAGACGACCGCCTTGGCTGGTTCGAAGCCAGCTGGTCGGAGGATCCGGAATCGGAAAGATTATTGAAAGAAAAATACGGCGTCGTCTCCCGCGTCCTTCTGCCGGCCCAAGCCGTCAAAGGGCCGCGCAACAAAAGATGCTTCGTGACCGGGAAGCCGGCCAAGCACGATTGGCTATTCGCCAAGAGTTATTAATCAAAGGCCCCGAGCCGTTTTAGATAAGGATTATGTTCAACAACCTGTTGGGAAAATTTAGCCATGATTTAGGGATAGACCTGGGGACCAAGAATACCCTGGTCTATGTCGCCGATAAAGGCATCGTCGTCAATGAACCGAGTGTCGTCGCCATCAACAAGCGGACGAACGAGATTTTGGAAGTAGGCGAAGCGGCTAAGAAGATGGTCGGCAAGACGCCGGGCCATATCGAAGCCGTCAAGCCACTTGTCGAAGGCGTCATCTCCGATTTCGAAATCACCGAGAAGATGCTCAAGTATTTCATCAATAAGGTCCACAATGAGAATTTTACCTTGATCCCACGGCCGCGGGTCGTCATCGGCATACCGCTCGACCTGACGGAAGTGGAGAAGAAGGCGGTCGAGGATGCAGCTAAGTCCGCCGGTGCCCGCAAGGTTTACTTGATCGAAGAGGCGATGGCCGCGGCGATCGGCGCGCGTCTGCCCGTCACGGAAGCGACCGCGACCATGGTCGTCGATATCGGCGGCGGCACGACGGAGATCGCCGTCATCTCGCTCGGCGGCGTCGTGACTTGGAAATCGTTGAAAGCGGCTGGCAACGAATTTGACAACAACATAATCGAGTATATTCGGGAAGAATTTAATATTCTGATTGGCGAGCAGCTAGCAGAGAAGATTAAGGTTGCTATTGGTTCGGCCGTGCCTCTTCCAGAAAGCAAAGAGATTGAAGTTCGCGGCCGCGATCTCCTGACCGGTCTGCCGAAAGCGATCATGATTAGCGACAAGCAGGTCCGGGAAGCAATCGGCCGGACGGTTACCAAAATAATCGAAAATATCAAGACGATTCTAGAAACCACGCCGCCAGAGCTGGTATCCGATATATATGAGCGCGGGTTATATCTTTCCGGCGGCGGAGCGCTCCTGAGCGGCTTAGACAAGGCGATTTCCGCGGCCGCCAAGATTCCAGTCAAGATCGTCGATGACCCCCTTTCTTGCGTGGCCCGGGGCACCGGCCTATTGCTCGGCAACAAGGAATTATTGGATAAGGTCATATTGCCTGGCAACACGGAATGAGCGAGGCGAGTAACTTATGATCAAAATCAAGAGAGACAACCCTTGGATCATCTTCGCGGTAGTTTTCGGGCTACTGATTTTTTTACATAGCCTGGGCGCCCTACGGCCGCTAGAGAACGGCTTATTAGCGCTCGCCAAGCCTTTTTCCGGCCGTTTGTATTCTTGGGGAACGTCTTTCCGCCGTTCCTATACCCAGAAGCAGGAAACGAACGATCGGCAAGCGCGGATCGAAGCCTTACAGTCAGAAGTCGCTAGGTTGACAGTCGAGAACTCCCGCTGCCAGGAAGTCGAGTCCGAGAACAGGAAATTGCGCGATCAGCTGCATTTTTCTGATAGCCAGTCCAGCCGTCTGGTGCTCGCTAATATCATCGCTCAGGAAGCCGGAGTGGAAAGCGGTGAAGCTGGAAAGAATCTAGTAATCGACAAAGGTATAAAAGACGGCTTACAGTCAGGGTTAGGGGTGATGAGCGAGACTGGCTTTATCGTCGGCAAGGTTATCGAAGCGGGCGAAACGACCGCCCGGATCTGTCTGACGACCAGCCCGGGCTGCAAGCTAGCGGCCGCTGTCGAGAACAAGACCAAGACCCAGGGCATCACCGATGGTGACCTCGGACTCACTATCAGACTGGACTATATACCGCAATCAGAGACGGTCGCCGTCAATAATATCATCATCACTTCCGGCTTAGGCGGGAGCATCCCGCGCGGGCTCGTAATCGGCCGGGTGACGCAGGTTAGAAGCGAAAGCAATGAAGTCTGGCAGACGGCGACGATTGAACCGCTCATTAACCTGGATGACCTGACTATCGTCTCCGTCCTTGTCCCTTAGCCTTATCTATGATCCGCCGCTTATCCAGAATAATAATATTTGTCAGCCTGGTTTCCGGTTTGGCTTTGGTACGCATTTCTCTCATCAGCGCCTGGCCGGAACCTTTCAACCAAATTAACCTGGAGCTTATCGTCACCATCTTCATCCTTTTCTTTTTCGGCTGGCGGGAGGCGGTCTGGGCGGCTTTTGTCTTCGGTTTCTGGCTCGACCTGATGTCCTTCCATTTCTTCGGTCTCGCCCTCCTGTCCCTTGCCTTGACTGTGGCGGCGGCCTATGGCCTGGCTAAGAATTGGCTGACCAACCGCTCCTTGTATTCGTTCCTAGTCCTGATCCTGGCCGCGACAGTGATAGACGGTTTCCTGTCCGCCTCCGGCCTGATGATTTCCCGGCTAGATAGCGGGTTCATCTTCGGTCGCTTGGATTTCTGGCGGGATCTGCTATACCAAGGCGGTTGGAGCCTATTGGCTGCCCTCCTGCTTTTTAATCTGGCCGCTTTCCTGACTAAGAAATTGCGGCCCGGTTTCTTGGAAGAGAAACGTTTTGTGTGATATCATGGAGACGGTAATTAATTGGCCTATGAAATATGATTTTATAACCATCGGCGGGGCGACCCGGGATATCGCTTTTCGGACGGATAAGGGCGTCTTGCTTGATAACCGCCAAGATGTCTTGCGCCAGAAGCTTTTAGCTTTCGAATACGGCGCGAAGATAAAAGTCGACCGCTTCCTTTACGCCTATGGCGGCGGCGCGGCTAACGCCGCTGTCTGCTTGGCCAATTTCGGCTTGAGGACGGCTTGCCTAGCCGCGGTCGGGGACGATGAGAATGGCCGGCTGATATCACGGAACCTGAAAGAGCGCGGCGTCGAGATTCGTTCCTTAAAGACTATCGCCCGAGCCGAGAGTGGTGCGTCTTTTATTCTGGTCGATAAGAGCGGGGAGAGGATCATCTTCGGAGCTCGCGGTGCCAATAAGGATCTGTCCTTGGGCCAGGCTGAGCAGCGTCTTTTAAAGCAATCCCGGAACATATATATCGCTTCCTTGTCAGGCTCTTGGCTGGCTAACCTAAAGAAGATATTCGCCGCAGCGGGAAAAGACGGGCCGCGGATTTTTTGGAACCCAGGCGCGACACAATATGCGGGCGGGATCAGGAAGATAGCGCCTTTCGTGAGAAAGACGACGGTTTTCGCCCTGAACAAGGACGAAGCGATTGAATTGGTTCTGAGTTCGCGGGAACATCGCCATCTGAGCAATTCTTTTCTGAATAAGACTGATAATCTATTGAAGATAATCAAGGGTTTCGGGCCGCAGGTCGTCGTTATCACCTTGGGCAGCCAAGGCGTCGCGGCCTATGACGGCCGGAAGATCTACCGCCGCCCAATCGTGAAAGAAAAGCGGCGCGTCGATACGACCGGCGTCGGTGACGTCTTCAATTCTTCCTTCGCGGCCGGCCTGGAGAGGTATCGGGGCGATATCGGCCGCGCCTTGGAACTCGGTCTGAAGAATACAGCTCGGAAGATCCGTTACTTCGGCGCTCAGAACGGCTTATTGAAACTAAGGAAATAATTTATGATTAAAGGCGTGATAATCAAAGAGTTGAAGAAGAATAGCGACGACCGAGGCTGGCTGACTGAGATCTTCCGCCGCGACGAACTCGATTTCGACGTCGTCATGTCCTATGTCAGCCTGACTAACCCCGGCGTGGTGCGCGGGCCGCACGAACATGTCCAGCAGAGCGATTGCTTCGTCTTTTTGGGGCCGGGCGATTTCCGCCTCTATCTCTGGGATCGGCGGGAGAATTCTGAAACTAAGGGCGAAGCCTTAGAGATCGAGGTGGGCGAGAAGAACCCGCGCCTCGTCATCGTCCCGCCCGGCGTCGTCCATGGCTACAAATGCATCTCCGCTGTCCCGGCCCTGAGCCTGAACCTGCCGGATAAGTTATATAAAGGCATAAACAAGGCCCAAGAAGTGGATGAAATCCGCTGGGAGAGCCGGGAAGACAGCCCGTATAAGATCGATTGATATGTGCCTATTTTGCAAGATAATAAACAAGGAGATACCCTGCCACCAGGTCTATGAAGATGATAAGGTCATCGCTTTTCTAGATATCAAGCCGGTCAATCCTGGCCATGTCCTCGTTCTGCCCAAGAAGCATTACCAGAATTTCGAAGAGATAACGCCCGAAGACCTGACAGCTCTCATGCTTGCCGTCAAGAAGATTGGCGGGCAGATGAAGAATAAACTCGGCGTTACGGGCTACAACGTCACGGTCAATAACGACCCGGTCGCCGGGCAGATCATCCCCCATCTCCATGTCCATATCATCCCGCGCCACGCGGGCGACGGCCATGTCATGTGGCCGCAATCAGAGTATGGCCCGGGCGAAGCGGAGGCGATTGCTAAGAAATTAACCCTATGAAACTGCTCGTTACCGGCGGCGCCGGTTTTATCGGCTCCAACTTCATCCACTATTGGCTTAAGAATTATCCTGATGACCAGGTAGTCAACCTGGATCTTCTGACCTATGCCGGCAACCAAGAGAATTTGCGCGATATCGAAGCGGATCCCCGCTATCGGTTCGTGAAAGGCGATATTGCCGATGTCGCTCTCGTCGAGAGCTTGATGGCGGATATCGATGTCGTCGTCCATTTTGCGGCCGAAAGCCATGTCGACCGGTCGATAAAGGATAGCGCTAGCTTCATCAGGACTAACGTCGAAGGGACGCGCGTCCTACTGGAGGCGGCCAAGAAACGCCATCAGGCCGGAAGCCGGATTCATTTCCATCATGTCTCGACAGACGAGGTCTTCGGTTCGCTCGCGCCTGATGCTCAGAAGTTTAATGAAAAGACGCCCTATGACCCGCGGTCGCCTTACTCCGCTTCGAAAGCGGCGAGCGATCACTTGGTCCGCGCCTATCACCATACCCATGGCTTGCCAGTGACCATTTCCAATTGTTCCAATAATTACGGCCCTTACCAGTATCCAGAAAAGCTCATCCCGCTATTTATCACCAACCTGCTGGAGGGGAAACGGGTGCCAGTCTACGGTTCCGGCCAGAATATCCGCGATTGGATTCATGTCGATGACCATAATCGCGGCGTCGATTTCATTATCAAGAAAGGGAAGAGCGGCGAAACCTATTGCCTAGGCGGGAACGGCGAGAAGACGAATCTAGAGATTACGAGCCTTATCCTGGAGGCGATGGGAGCGAACGAAGAGGTGATTGAGTACGTCGCTGATCGAGCTGGCCATGATCTCCGATATGCAATCGATTTTTCCAAAGCAAAGAATGAACTGGGCTGGGAACCACAGATTAATTTTTCGTCCGGCCTAGCCGCTACCATCAAATGGTATCAAGATAACCAGGCCTGGTGGCGGAGATTGAAGGGACAGGAGAAGAATAATTAGACTAAAAATATGAGAGAAAAAAAGATCTTCATCGTCGAGGACGATGTCAATATCTTATATGGCCTCGAGGCACAGTTCACGGCCGCCGGTTTAGAAGTGGAAGTGAGCGAAGCAGACGAAGAGCTGGAAGAGTTGTTCGGGAAACTCCGCGATTTCGATCCGGATTATATCATTACCGACCTCATCTTGCCGAAAGTGGATGGCTTCGAAGTCGTCAAGAAGATCAAGGAAGACGAAGAGTTGCGGGAAAAGGAGATCTTCATCTTCACTGACCTAAGCGACGAGGATAGCCGTAGCCGCAGCCTGGAACTAGGCGCCGATTACGTCTTCTTCAAGGAGGATTTTGATACTTTCGAATTTGCCGAGAAAGTGAAAAGGATTATCCATAACCAGGAAAGGGGCGAGAAAAGCCAGGCGGAAACGGATGAAGAAGAGGAAGACGCCGGCTTAGATTAATTAAGAAACCAATCATCCTCTAGACCCCCTGATATGAACTGTACCCCATAAAGTAGACACGGGGTAAAAAGACTAGGCGAGTTGTAAA
>CAYOKE010000005.1:0-39982 GCA_964404515.1 uncultured Gammaproteobacteria bacterium
AAATAAAAGAAAAAACGAGGCTTTAACCTCGCTTAATCTACGTTGGCTCGGGGACCTGGATTCGAACCAGGATAACATGATCCAGAGTCATGGGTCCTACCATTAGACGATCCCCGAATATTTCCTAAATTTTATCCACTTTACAAACTTGTCTACTTCTTTCCGACGAGCTAGCCGAACGTCATATTGCTTCAGCTGCGGGTGATAGCCAAGATTGGTAAATTTTATAACATTAGTATTATATTTTCTATCTATAGCCCAATTGCCATCGGTTTCAAACAGTCCTTTCAGGCACTTCTTCAGATAAACAGGCCTGTCTTTTATCCATTCCGGTATCTATAGGGCGCGGTTTAGCTTCCTTCCATAAGGAAACGCGAGTCGTTTAGAAATTTTCTTTTGGTATAGGTAGAGATCATCACATTGTCTGCTCTTCCTTATTCTTACTTTCGGTTCCTTGTTGAATAATTTGGTAATCAGTCGGGTAATATGCAAGCGACGCCCCCTCCCTCCGATTGAAAGAAATCGTCAATTTATCCGTTCGTTCCATGTTTTCCAGGCAGCCGTCGCCCAGTATGGTGCCATAAAGTTCTGCCAAGGATTTCGACGGTCTTAATCTTCTATATTCAACTGGGTTCTCTTTCCGTCATTGCCAAAAATTACTCCTTTTCCTGCGGGAAAGAGTAGCGGACGTTTTAAGCAAAGACGGGCTCATTAATTTTGTCAAACCTTTACTCTATAGAGTCATGACAAAATTCTATTGTGTTACTTAATCGTCGTCAAACCAGTTATTTTTCTCATTTTTTAAGCTTCTATCTTCGAAAAAAGATAGCTGGCCGCTACCAATAAGAATATAACGGCTAAAAACAAAATTGTAAAGTCTGTGGCCAGACTGAACTGAGTCAGGCCGACCAGCGTGCCCCGCAAGCCGTCGACGCCATAAGACAAGGGATTCGCCCGGACGACGATATTGAGCGCCTTGGGCAGGCCGTCGAGCGGAAAGAAGGCACCGGACAGGAAGAAAAGCGGCATGATCAGGAAATTGACGATCAACTGGAAACCTTGGACGTCTTTCATTGAAGAGGCCAGGCCAGTACCAAACAAGGTAAAAAGAAAAGCAACTAGGAACATGAAAGCTATGGCGACCGGGATCAGCCACCAATTAGCGACCTGGAAGCCGATGAATAAGGAGAGAATGAAGACGATGAGGCCCTGGATGACGGCGACAGTCGCTCCGCCCAAGGAGCGACCGAACATTATCTGCAGGCGGGAGGTCGGCGCGACCAGCATCTCTTTCAAGAAACCGAACTGCCGATCCCAGATTATCTCTAGGCCGGAAAAGGTCGCGGTGAACAGGATGCTCATGGCGATGACGCCCGGCACCAGGAATTCCAGGTAATTCCCACCTCCGGCCCTGGAATAGATCGGGCCGAAGCCAAAGCCAAAAGCGACCATGAATAAAAGGGGCTGCCCCAAGGAACCGATTATCCTGGCTTTAGAGCGGAGATACCGCTTTATTTGTCTTAACCAAAGCACGTATATTATTTCCATATTTTTATCTCCGTCCGCTAGCTCGGCTGGCATGATGGCGGCGCATAGCGCTATACGGGTCAGCGGTCTCTTCGCGGATTGTCCTGCCGGTTAAGGCGATGAAAGCATCCTCTAGGTTATCTTTCCCGGTCTGGCGCTTTAGTTCTTCCGGCGTACCGACCGTCGCGATCCGGCCATGGTCGACGACCACGACCCGATGTGCGACCTTATCCGCCTCTTCTATGTAATGGGTCGTGAAGAAAACAGTCATCTTCTCTTCTTCATTCATCTTCTTGATGTATTCCCAAATATGGTTGCGAGTCTGGGGGTCGAGCCCTTGGGTCGGCTCATCCAAGAAAAGGATCTTGGGGTGATGGAGCAGGCCCTTAGCGATCTCAAGCCGCCGCTTCATACCACCAGAGAAATTCTTCACCAACTCCTTCCGCCTCTCCCAGAGCTCGACGAATTCAAGCAGGTTCTTGATCCGATTGGAGCGTTCCGCCCGCTTGATGCCATAGAGGACAGCGTGGATCGCCATATTCTCATAGGCGGTCAAGTCGTCATCGACGCTCGAATCCTGGAAGACGATGCCGAAAGAATGGCGCACCTTATCCTTCTCCCTCGCCGGGCTATAGCCATTAAGTTCGATCCGGCCGGCAGTCGGGTCCAGGACGGTCGTCAGCATCTTGATGGTCGTGGTCTTCCCGGCTCCGTTTGGCCCTAAAAAAGCCAGGATTTCGCCGGCTTCAACTTCGAAAGAGATGTTATCGACAGCTACGAAATCCTTGAATTTCTTAGTCAAATTATCTACTTTTATAATCATATCTTTGTATCTTTTCCCAGGCTTCTACTTGTCCCGGGCAGACCCTGAAGGACGGATGGGTTGCTATTCCCCTGGCTTTCAGTCTGAGCCGCCCCTTCCCTTGCCTTCTGTCCAGCTTCCGGCGCAAGTGCTCGCTTTCATATCGTAATTGGCCGCTAGTTACCACAATCTTTCCTCTGGCTCTGGGTCCGGAAATCTTGGCTAGAGAAAAAGAATAGCCGCGCCGGGCGGCTTCTTGGTAGAGGCTATATAGATAGGCATTGAGATAGGAAATCGGGGCTTTAGTTTCCAAAAAACGCTTTAGTTGCGGATGATGGCGGTAGCCCTTGGTCTTACCTGATAGCACCTTCCTCGCCAAGAGGCCTTCGCGCCAGTTGGCTAGGAGGCCTGGACGATCCAGATAGCCGGGGTGTAGGCTCCAAAGTCTCATATAGGCTTATATGCCACTAACCTAGCTAATCTTTCTTCGGCCGCATCAAGGGGAAAATCTGGCATTCCCGGGCCGGCTTATCCATCAGGAAGCTGAAATATCTTTCACTCATGCCGAAGCCGCAGGTCGGAGGCATACCGTATTCAAGAGCTTCGACAAAATCATGGTCATGCCTCTGCGCTTCATCATCGCCCGCCTCCCGGAGCTTCTGCTGTTCTTGGAACCTTTCTTCCTGGTCGAGCGGGTTGTTGAGCTCGCTATAGCCGTTCCCTAATTCCGAACCAGCCAGGATGACCTGGAAGCGCTGGGCGAGGGCCGGATTCTTCTCATCGCGCTTCGCGAGCGGCGAGACCGCGATCGGCGTGCCGATCAAAAATCCGGGGCCGGCGATCTGCCGACGGCAGTATTTCCAGAGATTATCTATCGCCCGCGTGATATTGAAACCATTTTTGTCATACTCAACCTGGAGCTCATCCAGCTTGGCTTTTATTTCATCTTCAGTCGCTTTCAAGATATCGACGCCAGTATATTTTTTCACGGTTTCTCGGTAGTCATGCTTATCCCATTTCTTCCCGAGGTCGATATCGAAGCCGCGGATCTTGAACTTCAAGGTGCCGAAAGCCTCCTGGGCGATATATCGGTACAACTCTTCGACTAGCTCCATCCCTTTCTCATAGTCGGCGTAGGCCCAATAGAACTCCAACTGGGTATAGTCCTGCAAATGCTCGGCATCCATGCCTTCGTTGCGGAACTGGCGGCCGATCTCGAAAGTCTTTTCCAGGCCGGCAACCATGAGCTTCTTCTGCCACAATTCGCCGGTCGAGATGCGTAGGTAGACGTCGATATCCAAGGCGTTATGATGGGTGACGAAAGGCCGGGCATCAGCGCCGCCAGGCATGGTTTCTAGGACCGGGGTCTCGACTTCAATGAAACCGCGCTCGAGCAGGAATTCCCGGGTCGCTTGCCAGAATTTGGCCCGCTTCAGGATCAGGTCGCGCGTTTCCGAGCTTAGCAAGATGTCGAGATAGCGGCGGCGATAGCGCTCTTCCTCGTCCTTGAGCCCGAACCAGGCGTCTGGCACCGGTCGTATCGCTTTGGTTAAAAGCTGCCAATCCTTAGCCATCAGGCTCTTCTCGCCTTTATGCGTCACGAAGCAGGACCCCTTAGCCTGGATAAAATCGCCACTATCGATATATTTGACGAAACGCTGGTAGCTCTCATCGCCCAGATCCTTCTTGGAAAAGGCGATTTGCAGCTGCCCGCTCGCATCTTCCAGGTTAGCGAAGGTCAAGTTACCGTGGCGGCGCAGGCTGCGCAAGCGGCCGGCGACGTAAAAAGACTCTCCCGCCTTCTCTAGGGAAGCGAAGTTTTCCGCTACTGCCGCGACTAGGTAGTCCCGTTCCGCCTTAGCGGGGTAGGGGTTTAAGCCGCTCGCCATCAGCTCCTCCAATTTTTTCAAGCGGTCCGAACGTTCGCTGACCGCAGCTTTCTTCTCCGGCTCTTTAGCCGTCTCATCTTTCATATCTTTATTCGATCTTTATGATCTTATACTTCACCACGCCCTTAGGGGTTTCCACTTCCACGGAATCGCCCTTCTTCTTATTCAGGAAAGCGACGCCGAGCGGCGATTCATTCGAGATCTTCCCGCTTATAGGGTCAGCCTCATTGAAGCTGACGATGGTATACTCCTTCTCCTTGCCGTCCTGGGCTTTGGCCGTCACCTTGGTCCCCATGACGACAGTGCCGTCTGAACCGCTGTTCTGAACAACGGTCACGTTCTTGAGGATGCCCGTCAATTCTAAAACGCGCCCCTCGTTAAGAGCTTGGGCGTCTTTGGCTTCGCTATATTCGGCGTTCTCACTTAAGTCGCCGAGTTCCTTGGCGCGTTCGATCCGTTCGGCGATTTCCCGGCGCTTGGTTGTAGATAGGTAATTCAATTCATCCTTCAGTTTATCATACCCCTCTTGGGAAATGATTTGTTCGTTCATAATATTGATCTTTAGCCGGTCTTTCCGGCAGGCTAATTAGTAATTATATTTATACTCTATCCAGCGGAATTAGACAAGAGCTAAGGAGCAGGAATCCGATCCCGAGCGGATGGTTCAAGTAGGGCGTAAAGACGTTAGTGGCCGCTAGGAATACTAGGCCGGCAGAAAGCCCGATCGCCAGGTAGTCGCCGCGCGTCCGGAAAAGATAGACTCCGCCGTATGCGAGTCTAAAAAGCAGGATGAGATAAGCAGCCAAGCCTAAACTGCCCAGCTTGAGCCAGAGATCCAAGTATCCCCATTCGAAAGCGCTCGTCGTATATTCCCCGCTCGGGTTCTTCTCGAGCACCCGCGGATCGCTTGAGATATAGGTAAGGGACGCGCCATAGCCTTGCCCGAGCCAAGGCGACTCGTTGACGGCTGCTGCTAAGACCGGCAAGAGGGACCAGCGCGAAGAGACGGCTGCTTCCTGGCCATTACTCAAGCGGTCAGCGAAATCGGCATTGAAATTCCCTGGTTTCGGATAGGGGAGGATAGCAACCAAGTAAATTAAGAGAAGGCCAGCCGCGACAGACAGTAACGACCAAGCGGCTATCGCCAAAGTCTTCCTTATCGGTTGCGACCAGAGGGCGATAGCTAGGCTGAAGATTAAAGTTATAAGGAACCCGGCCCAGAAGCTCCGGGAAAAACTGATAAGAGCCGTGCCGAAAAAAAGAGCGGAGCCCGCGAAAAGACGCCAGTCGAAGCCGGACCTGATCCGGGCCGCTCGCCAGGCCTCGAGCTGCTGCCAGAAGAACAGGAACCAGGCGATGAGCGCGAAGATCTGCCCTTGGATGAAGATACGCGGCCAGCCGGTCTTAGTGGCCGTCATCTCGCCGACTAGCGTCCGGCGTAACCAGAGATAGGCGTCTGGGGCGAAGCTGAGGTTATGGGTAAAGACGAAAAGCAGGCCCAAGGTCTTGAAGCTGAGCCAGATAGCGCTAGCTATAAATAAGGCTTTCAGCTGGCGGAAAGATTCCTGGTCCTTTCGGCTGAAGGCAACGACCAGCGGGAATAGCAACGAGAAATATAGCCAGGCATTAAAATCTAAAAATATGGCGGTCAAGGGGTGGCCGTGGCTTAGGCCGTTCATCAAGCCGACCAAGATAAAGAAGAATAACAGCCAGAAATATTTTCCGGCCGAGAAAGCGCGCAGGCTCGCGTAGTATTCGCTCTTCCGTCCGGATTTGATCAGTTGGGCTAAGAGACGATAACTAAAAGCTAGCATGAGAGCGGCCCAGAGAGCCATCCGGAGGGAGATCGCCGGCCCGCTCGTTGGCAGGACGAAAAGATGCCCCATCGAGCCGATGAATAACTCTGCCACAACGATGAGGCTGCCGTATTCCAAGCGGTAGAGTGCCAGGCCGAAGGTCGCTAAGGCTAAGAGGCCTATAGCCACCCACCCCGGCCAACCGCCATAGAGGCTGAGCCAGGACCAAGTTTCAATAACTAAAAAAGCCGCGAGCCAAATAATTATCTGGAGATGGTTTTTGTTCTTAAGCATAAGTGTCATTTAATGATGATTGGCTGGCCAGGCTGGAGATGGTATTGCGCGGCTTGACCGGCGTTTATTTCCAGTACCATATCGGCTGGCTGGCCGCTAGCATAGACTGCCTTCGGCGTTTCGCCTTCCGGCGTCAGATTGGAGAATATTTTGATAATCCGCCTCTGGTTGATGAAGACGATATCCAAGGGGAATCCCATGTTACGCATTACGAACTCCCTCTCCTGGCTGTCAGGAAAGACGAAGAGCATACCTTTATTATCATCGATCCGATCCCGGCCGCTTAGGCCCACGTACTGCGCTGACGGCGTCGCTGCCACTTCTGCCTGCCAAATCTGTCCGTTTATCGTCACTTCCCTATTAGCCGGTTCGCGGTCGGCTGCCGGCTCAGCCCGCCACTGGTTGGATAAGAAATAACCAAAAAGAATGACCGCCAGGAGAGCGGATAGGATAAGGAAACGGCTGCTTTGTCCTTTAAGCCAGGCCATGTTTTTCTTTGACTATCTTCAGGGCCGCTTTATACCGCTTGACGCTGGGCAGAAAGGGCAGGAGAGAATAGGCGAAAGCTGGCAGCCAGGAGCTAATCGTCCCCCCAGGCGAGACCTTGAATAAAACTTTCGGGATAAAGAGCCCGACCTTTCCCTTCTCCAGCATGGTTAGCCAGAGATCCCAATCCTGCAATTTCTTGATCCTCGTATCCCAACCTTCCGACGGATAATCGCTACGGCGAATAAGGGACATCGTATGGATATAAGGCATGCGTTTGAGTTTATCCGGATCAAAAACGCCGAGCCGGAAAAGCTTCCTGCCCCAAGAGAAGGAGGAATAAGCATAGGAAACGCTCGGATTATCAACTAAGGCCTGGAGCATTATCTCTAGGGCATCCGGTACTAGGACTGCATCCGCATCGCAGAAGAACAAGTACTCGCCGCGCGCTTCCTTCTCGCCCCGGTTGCGGGCGGCTGGCGCACCTTGGTTCTCTTGGTTCAGGAAGAGGTAATGCTGGTCCACCTTCAGGGCCTGGTAATACCGGGAAAAGACGGCTTCGACATTATCGCGCGAACCGTCGTTGACGATTATCACTTCGAAATCCTGGTAGGTCTGCTTAGCTAAGCTCTTCAAGGTCCCGAGGATCTTGTCCGCTTGATTGTAGACCGGGATGATTACTGAGATCATAATATTTTCATCTTATCAGATCGGCTATCTTGGCGATCTGCTTTTCCCAATTAAATTCGCTGGTTGCCCGGGCTCGGCCAGCCTGGCCAAGCCTTTCCCTTAACTCTTTGTCGCTTGCTAAGGTGATGATCGCGCTAGCGATGGCGTCAACCTTCTCCGAATCGACGACCAAGCCGTTCAAGCCGTCCTGAACCGCGTCCTTGACTCCGCCGGAATTGCCGGCGATAACCGGCTTGCCGCAGAGGTTAGCTTCCAGATAGACGATGCCGAAGCCCTCGAAATCGCCGGCGATATCGCGCGCCGGCATGATAAAGATATCCGCCAGGCTGAGCCAAAGCCATTTGTCATCTTCGCTTATCTCCCCCAGGAACCGAACCTGGCTTTTCAGCCGGTCAGGGACAGAGCTACGCAGGAGCTCTTCCTTTGGGCCGGTGCCGGCGATGAAATAGACCAGGTTATTCAAAAGAGATTCCGGCACCTGCATCAAGGCTTCTATCGTCCGGTCCACCCCTTTCCGGCTGACCAGGCGGCCCAGACTGAATAATATCGTCTTGCCTTCTAGGCCAAAATTTTTCCTGATCTCTTCCTTCCCGACTTCCGATACTAAGGGTGCTTCGCTGACGATGCCGGGGTTAACAACCGCCAGCTTCTCGCCTAGGGGCGGATAAAAGCCATTCACCTGGTCGGCGACATAGCTATTAGCACAGATAATCGTATCCGCTTTCTTTAGGATCGACTGGGCGAGCCAACTCCTATGCGGCGTTCTTAGGGCATAGGCAAAATCCATGCCATGCAAGAAGACGGCATAGCGCAGGGGTCGGAATAAGGCTAGCAGCCAAACGATAGTGCCCAGGGGCAGGATCTGACCGACCAAGAGATAATCGATCTTTTCCCTTCTTAGGCATCTTCTGAGGGACCAGATTGCCGGCAGCCAGGCGAGGGGCCGTCGGCTCCTCATTATTTCCTTCTTGTTGTTGCTAAAGACCAGGAGCTTTTCCTCAATCGGCCAATACTTAGCCAGGTTGCCGTAGTAATTGGCGATGCCGCCCTTAAACGGCGGGAATTCCAAAGTGAATAATAGGGTCTTCATACGGATCGCTTGAATGATTGATAGACGCTCAGGATATCGTCTTTCTTGAAGCCGCGAAGGACATAGAGGAAGGCGAAGTAGATGAGCCCGCCCAAGATAGTAACGATAAAGACGTTGAGGTAGGGCTTGCCAACCGTGATGATAAGTCCCATGATAGCCGAGGACAGGAATACTTTTCCCAAAATCAGCCAGTTCTTTCTTGAGCGATAGACGATGACTTTCTTGACCCAGAAGATTCCCAAGATAAACATGAGGCTGCTGGTCGCTAGGACCGTAAGGCTGGCGCCGATTGCCTGCCAGCTAGGGATCAACAGCAAATTCATGATGATGCTAGCAGCCGTCACGATGGCCATGTTCAAGGTATTCTTCCCCTGCCGGTCACAAGCATTAAGTAATGATCCGATCGGAAAATTCAGGAAGATGAAGAATAAGGAGACGATCGAAATCTGCAGAGGGATGATCGCGCCGCTATAGCCGCTTTTAAACAGCAGAACAATCTTATCGGCCAGGATGACCGCGCCGACGATAATCGGGACGGAGATGATGATCAAGTAGTTCATGGCCCGTTCGAAGGAAACCGCCAGCTGTTCCCGGTTATTATGCCAATAGGAGCTTAGGGCCGGGTATAAGGAAGCCGTGAAAGCCATCGGCAAAAATTGCAAGGCAAAGATGATCTTGAAAGCCACCTGGTATAACCCGACCTGTTCATCGCCGGCCAGGATCGACAGCAATACCGAGTCTAGGTAGGTATAGAGGCGTTGCAGTATAGCATAGGCGGCGAACGGCCAGCTGATGATTAGGATTTCCTTGATAAGCGCCCGGTCATAGAGCGCCCGAACCGCGACCCCCACCTTCTTCCTTATAACCCACCAAGCGTAGAGGAAATTATAGGCGCTCGCTAGAGCAAGAGCGGCCATGGCTGGCTTCAAGCCGCCACCTAGAAGCAAGGCGCTGTAGCCGACGGTGAGGACGATAAGCTGGAAGACGATCGAAGACAAGCTTTCGTATTTCAAGTTATGAAAACCCCTTATGACCGCGAAGAAGGTCGTCGTGAAAGAATCGAGGACCATGGAGAAGCAAGAGATATAGATCAATTGGCGAGTCAGAAGGTCATACCCTAGGGTATTAGCGGAAATAAAAACCGCTGCCACGGCCAAGGCGGCTAGCGGTATCTTCAACCACAAGACGTTGCCAAGCCAGCGTTCTGCCCTAGCCTGAGATTTAGCCACCTCGCGGGTCAGGACGTTGGCAAAGCCCAAATCGATAAAAATGGCGAAAATAGTGGTGAAAGAGATGGCTAAATAGTACTTGCCAAGCTGCCCTGGCCCTAGATAGCGGGCTAAAAGCGTGAAATAAGTGAAAGAGATTATCTTCTGTAGGATGAGCGCCAAGGTCAGGTATGAGGTATTCCTAGCGATATTGCTGATCTTAGTCATAAGTTGGCTCGGATTACGAGCTATGTTATAGCAACCCTTGATTAAATTTAAGAGTTATGATAGCATAATATTACCACAAAATAAAGATAAAAAATAGTGGAAATTTTATTAAAAGTAAAATTTTTTTTATATGAAAAATGACATCCACCCTAAATACTATCCGAACTGCAAGGTAACCTGTGCTTGCGGCCACACTTTCATCACGGGTTCTACCGAACCTGAGCTTAAAGTCGAGCTATGTTCCGCCTGCCATCCTTTCTATACTGGCAAGCAAAAATTAGTCGATACCGCCCGCCGGGTGGAGAAATTCGAAGCCAAGGTGAAGGCGAAGGAGTCGACTAAGGATAAACGTGGCCGGAAGGTCAAGCGAGCGGCCCGGGCTGAAGTCCGTGCTAAGAAGGAGGTTGTAGTCAAGACCAAGGATATCAAGAAAATCGCCCAAGTCCAGTTAAAGAAAAAATAGCTATAAAAAGCGATCGGCTTTCACCGTCTAGCATCTTCGTGCTAAGATAATGAGGGTTGATCGCTTTTTTGTTTGGAGCTTATATAAACATATGTACGAAGAAATAAAGGCGAAATTCGCCGACTTGGAAAAAAGATTGTCCGACCCGGAGATAACCAAAGACCAGAAGGAACTTATCCGAGTCTCGCAGGAACATGCCGGCCTGAAGAAGGCACTCGGCCTGATTTCTGATTGGGAAAAGACGAACGACCATATCCGCCAAAACCAGGAAATAATCGCCAAAGAAAAGGATAACGAGTTGAAGCTGATGGCCCAGGAAGAGCTTTCCGGCCTGACGGCTAAGGCCGGAAGGCTCAGCGAAGAGATCGAGGAAGAGATCCATCCGGCCAGCCCGAATGACAAGAAGAACGCTATCTTAGAAATCCGAGCCGGCACCGGCGGCGATGAGGCCGCCCTTTTTGCCGGCGATCTCTTCCGGATGTATTCCCGCTACTGCGAGCGCGAGGGCTGGAAGTTGGAGCTGATAGACTCGAGCCTCATCGGTATCGGCGGTTTCAAGGAAGTCGTCTTCACCGCGAAAGGCGAAGGCGCCTATGGCCTCCTGAAATTCGAAGCGGGCACGCACCGCGTCCAGCGGGTCCCAGAAACCGAGAAACAGGGCCGCGTCCATACTTCTACCGCGACCGTCGTCGTTTTGCCGGAAGCGGAAGAAGTCGATGTCGAAATCAAGCCTTCCGACATTAGGATCGACACTTTCTGCTCGAGCGGACCAGGCGGCCAGAGCGTCAATACCACGTATTCCGCTATCCGCGTCCTTCATATCCCGACCGGCATCATCGTTAGCTGCCAGGATCAGAAATCCCAGCACCAGAATAAGGAGAAGGCCCTCCAAGTCCTTCGTTCCCGCCTTCTAGCTAAGCAGGAAGAAGAACGTCTGGCGGCTGAATCGAGCGCCAGAAAGAGCCAAGTCGGCGCCGGTGACCGGGCTGATAAGATCCGGACCTATAACTTCCCGCAAGACCGCGTGACTGATCATCGGATAAACCTATCTCTCCACAGCATCACCCGCTTCATGGATGGCGAAATCGGAGAAATGGTTCAAGCGCTCAGGAAAGCGGCTAAGGCGGAAATAAAATAAGCCTGGGCGATAATCATGTATCGCGCCAGGCCTATAAACTGTTCCTGCACCTCAGGTTGGGTTTTCTGCGACTTCCGGTTTGGTCAATTCTTCCATGATGATAGTCATCTTAATGCCGTTGCCGCCAATCAGGGGCACGGTTTCAGAGATCATCCCACATATTTAGTTTTAAAAGTCAATAGATATTCTTAGCATGACAATCGGCCAAATCTTAACAAATTCCCCCCTACCACACCGGGAAACCGAGATACTCCTGGCTTTTTCGCTTAAGAAGCCGCGGGAATATCTTCTAGCCCATCCTGAATCCCTAATCAGCGCTGCACGCCAGGCAAGATTCAAGCTTCTAGTCAAGCGCCGGGAGAAAGGCTGGCCTATCGCCTACCTAGTCGGCGAGAAAGGTTTCTACGGCCTTGATATTCTTGTCACGACCGATGTCTTGATCCCCCGCCCTGAAACCGAATTGATAGTCGATGAGATATTAAGCCAGAAGATTCCGATTGGAGCAACTATCATAGACATCGGCACCGGTTCTGGAGCCATAATCATCGCTCTAGCCAAGAACTTGAAAGGAAATAATCTCCAGTTATTCGCTACCGACATCTCTACTCGCGCGCTGGCGATAGCCAAGAAGAATGCTCGGCGTCATGGTTTGAGCAGCCAGATAAGGTTCTGGCTCGGCGACCTGCTAAGGCCGCTTAAGGGCCGTTTATCCGGCCAAGATCTTATCATCGCCGCTAATCTTCCCTACCTGACGAAAAGGCAGATAGCTGCTTCGCCGTCGATAAAGAAAGAGCCGCGCCTAGCGCTTGACGGCGGTCCGGATGGACTAGATTGCTACCGGAAACTATTTAAACAATCAAAAGACTCTGATTACCATTCCTTATTCTTGATCGGCGAGATCGATCCAAGCCAAAGAGCGGTGATTAGCCGTTTGGCGCGCTATGCCTTTCCGGCTGCGTCATTAACCATCAAGAAAGACCTAGCCGGCAAGAACCGTTTTTTTATCCTTAAAGCCTGAATGCTCAACAAAATCTTTGGAATAAAATAATAGGGGAATTCCTTTTCCAGAAAATCCCCTATTTTTTATCTCCCCCTATGAAACGCGAGCATAAGGCGATAACACCCTTATGAATTCCTCGGTTTCCCGGTAATGGCCATCTCCCTGCCGGTCGACCAGCCAGCCTCTGGCTTTTACGAACCGGTTTTCGATTATCACCTCGTCTCCAAACTGGGCTCTAGGATTTCTTAGATAACTTCCGTAACTGAATTCATCCCAGCCATCCTTTTCCTGGAAGACATGGATAATGGCGAGTAGCACCCTCTTTTCCTCAGCAGACAAGGGCTCGCCCGGTTGGCTGAAAAGACCATCGGCCTTGGCTATCCTGGCCGAATTGATCTGTTTAGGTTTGAAACTAATCATTTTTTTCCTCCTTTTTTAAAAAGTACCATAAGCCAATATTAGGATCGGCTTCTTTAAAAGTCAAGCAAAAAACCCTGGCATATCGCCAAGGTTTTTTACTTATATCCCTAATGAATCGGGGTCTAAACCAATTATTTCTTCTCTTCCTCCTTCTTTTCCGCCGGAGCAGCGGCGGCGGCTTCAGCCGGGGCAGCTTCAGCTGCCGGCGCCGGCTCTTCCGCCTTCGGTTCGACGACCATCGCGACGACATCTTCCGGATTGTTGTGGAGGAGACGGAAGCCCTTCGGCAAGGCCAGATCGCTGATTCTTATGACATCATCGAAAGTATTTAAGCCGGAGATATCAACCTCAATATGGTCGACCAGGTCGCCGGGCAAACATTCAACTTCGATCTCATGGACTTCTTTCATCAGCATGCCGCCAAGTTCTCTGATCGCTTTTGCTTCACCGCTAAAACGCAAGGGGATCTCGGTCGTGATCTTTTCCTTCATATTGACTTGGTAGAAGTCAACATGGGTCGGGACATGCTTCAAGACATCATGCTGGACATCCTTCACCAAGACCTTTACTCCACCATCGCCATAGTCGAGATCAATCAGATTCGATTCGCCTGCCGCCGCGAAGACTTTCTCAAAAGCCAACCGCTTGATCTTCAAACTCTCGTTGGTAACACCCTTGCCGTATAGGACCGCGGCCAAGGAATCGGCGGACAATTTCTCGTTCCTAACGCGCTTTTCAGCCTGTAGTTTTAGTTCCATAGGTTTAATAGCTAATTTTCGCTTTAATAATAATATTTTCCATTATCCCGACCAGGATTAGGCAGGATAGCAAGGAAGAGCCGCCGTAGCTGACGAAGGGCAATGGTAACCCGACGACCGGCAGCACTCCCAGATTCATACCAATATTAATAAACATTTGGATAAAAATCAAGCCGCTTGCCCCAATCAGGCAATAGATGCCGAAATCGTTATTGACGCTCCTGATAATCCGCCAGACCCGGAAGAAGAAGATGCCATAGAACAGGAGGACCAGAAAAACCCCGAGAAAACCGAGCTCTTCAGCGATGACGGCGAAGATGAAGTCGGTCTGCGCTTCCGGCAGGAACTTGAGCTGGGATTGTGACCCGAAGCCGACCCCTTTGCCGTTCAGTCCGCCAGAGCCGACCGCGATTATAGCCTGGGAAATGTTATAGCCCGATTCTAAGGAATCAGCCGCCGGATCGAATAGGGTCAGAACCCTCTCTTTCTGGTAGTCCTTGAAGAGAAAGAACCAGGCGCCAGCTAAAAGAAGGGCGGTGATCAGCCCGACGACGATGAAATGTTTCTTGTTGAACCCGGCCGCAATCGCCATCACCAGCCAGATGCTGCCTAGGATAAGGGCCGATCCAAAATCCGGTTGGAGCAGGACGAGGACCATCAACCCTAGGGCGCTGCCGGCCGAGGTTAGAAAATGGCGGGTAGTTTTGACTTTGGTCGCCAAGCTGGCGAAGTAGCTGGCCAGGAGGATGATCAGGATGATCTTGATCAGTTCGACCGGTTGCAAGCTGAAGCCGAACAGGTCGAACCAGCCCTTAGTACCGCGGACAGTGGAACCAAAAATAAGAACCGCCACCAGAATCAAGGCCCCTAGGCCATATAAGTAGCGGCTCAAACTCTTCAGGAAATGGGCATCAAGGAAGGAAAAAAAGAACAGCAAGACGAAGCCTAAGGCGGCGAAAATGACCTGTTTCTTGAAATTCAAGAGGTCCAGGCTGCCTTGGCCTAAAGCGACGCTATATATCTCTATCAAGCCGAAAGCGACGAGCAAGACGACGGCGGCCAGGATAATCCAGTCGAAATTCTTTAAGTATAGTCTCAAGCGGCTGAACATACCTATTGCCCGCTAGCCCCTTGGTATTGGCGATAGACCGAATTATCGAGGATATTCAGGTTCGTCTGGACATCGGTCCGGCTGACATAACCCAAGCTGCCCGGCCAGCTGAGCTTTACCTCTTCTTCTTGCCCGGACAGGAAATTATCCAACTGGTATTGGTTGACGCCGATGAGCTCCTCCCCGCTCCAGAGGAGGATAGTAAGGGGCACCTCGTAATAGCTGTAGGCGGTCTGATTCTTGATCCGGAAGCTAAGGGAATTAAGATTTATCCTGTCTGACAGGCCGCTCCGGTTAGCCGCGGAGAAACTGGTATCGCTGACCGCGAAATCCAAGCGGTCGAAGGCAAAAGCGCTCCAATCGCTTATCTGATGGGAATTTATCCTTTGCCAGAAAATGTCCTTTATCTTCAAGGTCACCAACCCGCCCTGGCTCGCAGCTTCGTTCTTCTGACCTAAGGAGACTAGATATCTCTCTTCCTGGGGCAAGATGAATGAATTCCCACAGCCGAACTCCTGTTCCCCGGCCAAGAAGCAATATTGGAAGCTGGCGAAGAACTTCTCGTTGGGATTCTTCAGCTTGACCGCCAAGTCAATCGTCTCGTCGTTCTTAAAGACCTTCAAGCTGCCGATCTCCATATCCTGTACCTGGCTGCGCGAAGCCTGCACCAGGTTATTAACCAGGTTTTCGCTGTCCCGGCCAGAGAGGATATAGACGAAATAGTTATAGGAAGAATAGATGAACAGTCCGGCACAGACGACAACCAAGGCGATAATGATTGCGCGCTTGATCCGTTTCCGGTTCTCTGACAGCCAAAGGCCGAAATTCATCTCCTTTAGGCTGACGCCGCCTTCATCCTTATATCTTTCCAAGAGGCTTTCGTCCAGACGATTATTTTTCTCTTTTGTCATATTATGTTATAATAGCTATGATTAATATCACTATAACATATTCCTAAATATTTTTTAAGTTCTATATGACGGAAATAAAGGCTCCCTTGACCGTCCCGAGCGGCAAGAAATCTGAATATGCCAAGAACTATTCTTTGGCCACTAATGGTACTGGCCGTCTCCTCCTTATCGCCGGCGACCAGAAAGTCGAACACTTGAATGTTGATTTTTTCGGCCCAGGCATCACGGCCGAGGACAATAGCCCGGAACACCTTTTCCAAATTGCCGCCCATTCCCGAGGCGGTCTCTTGGCCGCCCATCTCGGCCTCATCGCCCGCTACGGCCAGGATTACCGCCAAGTCCCATATCTGGTCAAGCTGAACGGGAAAACTAATATCGGCCCGAACGAGGATAAGGATTCCAGTAAACCCTGGTGGAAGGTCGAAGAGATAGCCCGCTTTAAGAAAGAAAGCGGCCTGAAAATCGTCGGCATCGGCTACACTCTCTATCTCGGCGGGAAATATGAGGCCCAGATGCTCGCCCGGGCAGCGAAAGCGATTAATCAGGCTCAGCAGAACGGCTTGATAAGCGTCATTTGGGTCTACCCCCGCGGCAAGAATATAAAAGAGGACGATATACATACTATCGCTGGCGGTGCCGGCGTAGCTGCCTGTTTGGGCGCGGATTTCGTCAAGGTCAAATACCCCTATACCGCTAAGGGCAAGCAGGTGCCGAAAAGATTCCAGGAAGTTACCAAGGCAGCCGGTCGGACTAAGGTAATCTGCGTCGGCGGCGGCAAGAGGACAATTAAAGACATACTGGAAGAAACGGAAAAGCAGATGAGAATAGGCGGCAGCGCCGGGATGGCGATCGGACGCAACCTGCACCAACGCCCGCTTATAGAAGCCGACCGCTTGACGGCGGCCCTGGGAGCAATAATCTGGAAAGGCGCTTCGGCTCAGGAAGCTTTCGAGATATATAACCGGAAAGACGCCAAGCCGCCCAAGAAAACCAGCCGTTTCCTCGGATTATTCTAAAATAAACTGCCCGCCAATCGGCGAGCAGTTTTTTAAAGCTATTAAAATCGTCTAAAATTAGTCCTTGTCTATCCTGATCATTATCCGGTCAATCAAATGGGGCGCCTTATGAATGAAAGCGGGTGAGAATCGTAATTCGTAGCTCTGGATCTCTGGGAAATTCTTCAGGTAATTATCGATCTGCTCCTTGTTCAGGCTGACCAGTTGTTGGCGGTCGATTATTCCTGAATCCTTCTTCAGGCTCATGACGCCGGTGAAAGTCTCCTTGATCGTCGCGATGCCAGCAGCAGCATCATAGTTCTCCAGGGAATAGCTGATCTCTTCCGTCTTGAACTTCACTAGCTCTTTGTCATCCGGAACGAGCAGGTTGAGCTTAGCTGTTGCGATTTTCTCAGCCTGTTTCCTGTCAAAAGAAACAGCGATAATCGTCCCGGTCGCCCGGATCGTAAAGCTGTCCTTGAAATCGCCGGCTTTGCTGTCGATCGCTATTTTGGCGCTTTCGCTCGTATCATAGAGCCAATCGCCTTCGGTAGCCTGACTGGCCTCCGTCTTAGCCTTCGTAATTAAGGAATCGGTTATATCTCTAGTCGCATTCTCAATATCCGTCTGTTTGACATACTTCTTAACTTTCTTAGTGAAGGTGAAAGCCTGGTCGCTCCGGGCATAGATCTTATCCTGCAAACCGAGCCAGAGGCCAGGGATAGTGAAGGAAGTTGGACCGATCGCTAATTCTTCGCTCGGCTTCTCGCAATAGATCGCCACTGTTACTTCCCCGCCCGCCGGGACGTTGACCGCCTCCTTGATGCGGTATAGCTTGTTATCCGGGCTCAACAATCGGGTTTTAGCTACCAGGGCTTGGCTCTTAGCATAGTTATTGATAATCCTGACCTGGCCGACGATCTCTTCGCCCTCATATTCTTCGCCGGTAGCTTGGTAGGTCTTTTCTGCGCTCGCGTTCACCTCCCTGATCGTCCCTTCAATAGGCTCCCGCAAGTCGCCCGCTTCTTCCGGTGCGCCGGGCTTCGCAATCTTCAGAAAAACTGTATCGCTTAACGCCTCGCCTTTCGGGGTAATGACGATAGTCAGCTTGGAGAAAGAGAAATAGCCGACAACCGCTGCCAGGATAATGACTAAAGCCACGAATTTCCAGACTAACCGTCGATAGAGGCTCAAGCTCTTCCGATGCGGGCCTTCATCCCGATTGTCTGCTTCCTGTCCACTCGTCCGGCCCTTGGCTTGGGATTTCTTTTGTTGGGAACTTAGTTCGGAAAAAAATTTTTTCTGCTGGTCGATTTCTTCTTCGGCACGATAGGCGGCTAATATATTCTCCTCGATTTTTTCCGGCTGCGGCAAAGCAGCGAAAAAGTCCTTATCCTTCTCCGGTTCGTCTTCGACATCCTCGATCACGTCAATGATTACCGGCTTAGCCTTCTTACGCGGCACGGTTTCCTTTTTTTTCTTGACTGTCTTGGCCTGCTGGTGTTTTTTCTCAGTTTCGCCGGCCGCCGCTTTGATCCTAGGCATAGTTTATAAACGATGTTTAGAATATAAATAAAACCAGTCTTTGCAGACTGGTCTCATTATACCAAAAAAATATTCCTCAGGCAATTACCCCTTGCTTTTTTTCTCGCGGCGGTAAAGCAGGAAATGACGCCAGGAAAAAATCATCATGGCTAAGAACAACAAACTGGTGACTGAGAAGGTCAAATTGGTAACCTTCCCGAGTTCGACTCCCCGATGGTCATAGATGAATTGGACGACTCGAGGAAAAAACGACAGGATGACCAGGACCAGATTGGCGACGAAGGCAATGCTGGAGGCGATAAGAGGAAACAAGGGATTGTTTTTTTCCTCTTCTTTTTCTGAAAGAACATTGGTTTTCATTCGCAACGGTTTTTAGTTAATATTAAAAATCATCAAACATTTATAGCCTTCTCCATCTCAAATGTCAAACCGCGATCTTGATCTTCTGCTGAAAACGGTCAGCTAGCCGCTGCCTCAGATTCTCATCGTTATCGACGCGAAAAGGCATGCGGACCACTTTCGCCTTGCCTTCGGACATGATCAGGAACCGGACCTCATCCTGGCCCGGGGAGCCAGCTAACATCTTCTGCAAGCTTTCTAAGTCGGCCGCGCTGAAACCTTCTTGAATGATCAGGCGCAAGGGGCCGTCGGATCCTGTCTCGTTCTTCGGCTCCCCTTCGATTTTAGCAGGAACGGCTTTCGGGGTTGGGACTTCCTTCCTAACGCCGTTGCCATTTCCATATCCGTTGCCATTATGATTACGGAAGCCGTTCTTGACCGAGCCGCCCTCAAGCAAAAGGCGCTTGAAATCGTCGACCGATTTCTGCGGCGCCTGGCCATCGAGCCGGCTGGCGCGGTTGACGAGGACCTTTATCTCCTTGTCCTTTTCCGATATCTTCCCGTCTATTATCACCGCTTCTCCTTCCTGCCAGAGATGAGCACTTTCTTTATATAGGCGCGGGAAAACCAGGACCTCGACCGTCGTAATCGCGTCTTCGATCTTCACGAAGAGCATCGATTCCCCGCTCCGAGTAATTATCTTCTTGATGACAGTGACGACGCCGGCCAGCACGACCCGGTCGTCACCCTTATGGCGGTTCAATTCGGCGAGCGGGATAGCGTAGCCGGAGAGATATGGCCGGAAGGAATTATAGGGGTGTTCGCTGACGTAGAGGCCGAGCAGTTCTTTCTCCCAATTCAGCTTCTCGTTCTGTTCGGCTGGCGCCGCCGGATTAAGAACCGTCCGGTTGATGTTCGCAGCGCTCGGCAGGTCGGCGAATAGGCTGCTCTGCCGGCTATCCCGGGCCTTGGCTAATTCCTTATTGAAATTCAGGAGCTTCTCGATATTAGCTAATAATTGTCCCCGCTCCCCGAAGCCGTCCAAGGCGCCACTCCTAATCAGGCTTTCGAGCGACTTCTTGTTCAAGTCCTTATCCGTCACCCGTTCGAGCAGATCGAATATATCCTGATAGGACCCATTGTCTTTGCGCTCCTTGATCAGGACGTCGACGATATGCTCGCCTACATTCTTAATCGCCTTAAGGCCGAAACGGATGGTCTCCGCCTTTTCATCGGCGCCGATTGCCCGGTTTTCCTTGGTGCCGGAAGTGACGACCGTGAAAGTGCCGAATGACTCGTTGATATCCGGCGCCATGATCTTTATTCCCATGTTGCGGCACTCTTCGATTTCGATCGCGACCCGGTCCGTATCGCCCTGGTCAGAAGTGAGCAAAGCGGCCATGAATTCGACTGGCCAATGAGCTTTTAAGTAAGCGGTTTGATAGCCGATGAGCGCGTAGCAGGCAGCATGGCTGCGATTGAAGCCATAGCCGGCAAAAGGTTCGATGAAGGAGAAGACCTTCTCGGCTAGTTCCTTATAGACCCCATTCTTGACGCAGCCTTCGATGAACTTTTCCTTCTGTTCAGCGAGGAGCGAGGCGATCTTCTTGCCCATAGCCTTGCGCAGGACATCGGCTTGGCCCATGGAAAATCCGGCTAGGTCGCGAGCGATCTGCATGACCTGCTCCTGGTAGATAGCGACGCCGTAGGTCTTCTCCAGAATAGGCGCCAGTTTCGGATGGAGATATGAGACTTTCTTCTTCTGATGCTTGCCAGCGATATAGTCCGGGATCCATTCCATAGGGCCGGGACGATACAGGGCGACCATGGCGATGATATCTTCGAAAACCGTGGGCTTCAGTTCCCGGAGATATCTCTTCATGCCGGAAGATTCGAATTGGAAGACGCCGGTCGTGCCACCTTCTTGGAACAGCTTGTAGGTCCGGTGGTCATCAAGTGGTATCTCATCGATATTTATCCTCAAGCCGCGGGTGTTCTTTATGATCCGGAGAGCCGATTCGATGATCGTCAGGTTCTTGAGGCCTAAGAAATCCATTTTCAATAGACCCAAGTCCTCGACCGGATGCAAGGAATATTGCGAGATGATACTCCTATCGGAAGAAGAAGCGTATTGGACCGGCACGTATTCGACGAGCGGCTTATCAGTGATCAGGACGCCGCAGGCATGGGTAGAAGCGTGGCGGGCGACGCCTTCGAGGCGCCGGGCATAATCCAGGATCCGTTTCGCAGCCGGTTCGCCGCTATACATCTCGCGCACCTCCGGCACGGATTTTATCGCTTCCTCGAGTTTCGTGAACATCGGGATGCTTTTCGATATCCGGTCGCAATAGTCATAGGGTTCTCCTAGGACGCGGCCAACATCGCGGACCGCCGCCCGAGCCGCCATGGTTCCGAAAGTGATTATCTGGGCAACGTGGTCATGGCCATATTTGTCGCCGACGTAATTTAAGACCTCGTTGCGCCGGGTATCGGCGAAATCCATATCGATATCCGGCATGGAGATGCGGTCCGGATTCAAAAAACGCTCGAATAGCAGGTCATATTTCAAAGGATCGAGATTAGTTATCCCGGCCAGATAGCAAACCAAGGAACCCGCGGCCGAACCGCGGCCCGGACCAACAACGATCCTATTGTCCTTGGACCATTTGATGAAGTCGGCGACGATTAGGAAGTATGACGGCCAGCCCATCTTGGCGATGACCGAGAGCTCATAATCTAAGCGCTCCCTGACCTTCTTCAGCTCTTCGGCCGAAGAATCAGGATAGCGCTTCCCGATTCCTTCCTCACACCACTTCCGGAGATACGAGTTACCGTCATAACCCGGGGGCACTTCGAAATGCGGCAATTGGATATTGCCGAGCTCGAGCTCTAAATTACAGTCTGCCGCAATCTTCAAGGTATTCTCGATTGCTTCCGGGACATGCTCGAAAGCGGCGATCATCTCGGCATTGGACCGCAAGGAATAGTCACCCGAGCCAATCATCTTCATCCGGTCGGTATCCTCTATCTTCTTCTTGTTCTGGAGGCAGAGTAGGATATCCTGGGCTTCGGCGTCTTCCTTCTTGAAATAATGGACGTCGTTGGTAGCGACTAGCGGCACTTTGAGCTCGCGCGAAAATTCGATTAGCTGCCTATTGACCTTGTCGAGCCCTTCGAGTTCCGGATGGTCCATGAGCTCGAGATAGAAATTGCCCGGACCGAACAGCTCGCTATATTCCTTGATCCGTTTCTTAGCCTCTGCTAGCTTGCCAGCCGTAATGAGGCGCGGTATTTCCCCGGCCAGGCAGGCGGTCGAGGCGATGAGCCCTTCATGGTGCGCCTTGAGTAGTTCCCAATCGATCCGCGGCTTGTAATAAAAGCCTTCGAGATGAGCGGCCGAGATCAGCTTAATCAGGTTCTGATAACCGGCCTTGTTCTTAGCTAAAAGAAGCAGGTGATAGCTGCGTCCGTCCTCCTTGGTATTCTTATCAAAACGCGATCCGGGTGCCAGATAGGTCTCGACGCCGATAATTGGCTTGACGCCAGCCTTCTTGGCCCGTTGGTAGAACTCGATCACGCCGTACATCGAGCCGTGATCAGTCAAAGCGATAGCCGGCGAGCCCTGTTCTTTGGCAAAATTAACCATCTCGTCCAGCTTAGTTAAGCCGTCGAGCAAGGAATAGTGACTATGGTTGTGGAGATGGACAAAAGACATGAATTATGGGCTTAAAAATCCCTTAGAAAAAGCGTGATTTAACGTTATCATTTTAGTATAAGAAACTACGGATGGCAAATGCGCTCCCGGCAAGAAACTAGCTACTTCTAAGAGGCTGGGCTATAATATCCCTAAGGACTTTCGAAATTAAGAAAGAACGGGAATCCTAGTGAATATTTCCAGATGATGCCGCCTTGCGCGAGCTAAATATTCCCGTTTGTTTCCCAAGCGGACGTGGTATAGGGACGGCCCTTAGTAAGAATGCGAGCCAGCGTTTCATAGGTTCGCGGGGCCTAAAGGGACCTCCCCCAGATTGTTAGCTAAGGCTTACACAGAGTCCTGGCGATGACCACCGGAAATTTTAAAGGTTATTCGTTAACTCTACGCGACAGGAGCGCCGGTCGAGCCAGGCGCCGAAGCTACAAGGTTTTCCAATACCGCCCGAAGCCCGTCTGCTTATTCTTCCTTGGCAGCAGGACCATGAATATCTGGTTCTGCTGCTCTTTTTTTATACAAAAAACCGCCTTTAAGGCGGTTATTCTATCAAACTTATCACTTTATCTTCTTCAATATTCCGTTCAGTTCCTCCTCGCTATAGAAATCTATCAGAATTCTTCCACCCTTCCCTTGCCTTTTTATTTCCACCTTAGTGCTCAAGTATTCGCCCAGCTCATCTTCCCGCGCCTTGTCGAAATAATCCTTGGGCCGGGCCGCCTTCGTGCCGCCGAGCCGTCTTATCTCCTTATCCGTCTCGGCTACGGTCAAGTTCTGGCGGATTATCTTCTTCAGCATATTAAGCTGCTTGGCTTCGTTCTCGAGGCCGAGCAGGTACTTGGCGTGCGCTTCGCTAATCCTGCCTTCGGCCAAGGCTTCCTGGACTGGCGCCGGCAAAGACAGGAGGCGCAAGGCGTTGGCGACGCTGGAACGGGCTTTACCGACTTTCTTCGCCGCTTCCTCCTGGGTGATATTGAATTCGTCAATCAAGCGCTCATAGGCCCGAGCGGTCTCAAGCGGATTGAGGTCCTCGCGCTGCAGGTTCTCGATGAGCGCCAATTCCAGCTTCTTCTGTTCCTTCTCTTCCCGGACAATGACCGGCACTTCCTTCAGGCCGATGAGCTTCGCGCTCCTAAGCCGTCTCTCGCCGGCGATGAGCTCAAAGCGGTCGCCTTTCTTCGTAACGATGAGCGGCTGGATGATACCATGCTGGCGGATGGACTCTGCTAGGTCGCCAAGAGCGGTTTCAGAAAAATGCGTCCGCGGCTGATGTGGATTTATCTCGATCCGATCCGGGCTTATCTTCAGGATCCGATCATGGTCGTTTAAGACCACGGTCTCTTCCTCGCCCACATCGGGGCGGAAGGGATTCTGGCCATAGGTGATGGTCTTCTTAGGGATTAGGGAGCCGAGTCCTCGGCCCAAGCCTTGAGGCATATGATAGAGGTTATTTTTCTAAGCTTAATATCTCCTTCGCCAAGCCTTCGTAGGCTTTCCCGCCCTTGGACTTGGCATCATAATGCAGAATGGAGCGGCCGTAGCTCGGTGCTTCGGCCAGGCGGACGCTGCGCGGGATGACGGAACGGAAGATCCGATTCGGAAAATACTGGTAGAGCTCTTCCATGACTGCTTCCGACAGCTTGTTGCGCCGGTCGAACATAGTGATAACCGCTCCCATGATGCCCAGGGACGGCTTCAGGTTATTCTGCACCAAACTTATCGTCTCCAGCAGCTGGCTTAGGCCTTCAAGGGCGAAATATTCGCTTTGGATCGGAATCAGCACTTCATCGGCTGCTACCAGGCTGTTAACAGTCAGGAGGCCTAAGGAAGGCGGACCGTCGATAATCACATAGTCATACTCGTTCTTAGCTTCTTCTAAAATGCGATGGAGGCGGAATTCCCGGTTATCAAGATTGACCAACTCGACGCCGGCGCCGGCAAGCGCCAAAGTCGCTGGCGCTACTTTTAAGCCGGAATGCATGGTCCGTTTGATGACCTGCGAAAAGGGCTTAGTACCAACGAGAGCTTCGTAGACGCCGGCTTCCAGCTGGCGATGGTCGAGTCCTAAGCCGGATGTAGCGTTAGCCTGGGGATCGATATCGACAAGCAGCACCTGCCGGCCGAGATGGGCCAGGTAGGCGCTCAGATTGACGGCGGTCGTAGTCTTGCCCACCCCGCCTTTCTGGTTGACGATCGCAATCACTTTTCCCATATCTCCTTATGACTTATTTATTATATCTTAAAGGAAAATCTTTGACAATTTATCCTTGATTGATTATACTATTTTTGTAATTTTGCCCGGGTGTCGGAACTGGTAGACGAACGCGACTCAAAATCGCGCGGCCGAGAGGCCATGCGGGTTCGAATCCCGCCCCGGGCACAAAAAAACAGACTGTCCCTTAGCGGGCAGTCCGTTTTTGTAATGTGCGAGATGTCAGCTCGACATGATCTTGAAAGCGAGCTTCTTGTTGAAGTTGTTATCGCCATAGATTGAAAGGCAGACGATGAAGGGTGTCGCAAGAGTACGCGATACCCTTTCTTTTTTATATCAACATACTATCACCCCGCCGCCCAAAACCCTCGCCTTGTCATAAAACACGACACTCTGGCCAGGAGTAACAGCGCGCTGCGGCTTGGTGAACTTTACCAGATAGCGGCCGCGCCCCTGGGGTTCGACTGAACAACTTACGGCCGGATGGCCATAGCGGATGACGGCCTGGCAGCGGAAAGCTCGTTTCGATTCTCGACCGCTCAGCCAATTCACTCTCTTAGCCTCGAGATGATCCTGATACAGTATCTTCTCGTTCCAATTCTTCACAACATACAGGATATTGCGCCGATAGTCAAAGCGGGCGACGTAATACGGACCGGTGCCGCCGACGAGCCCACGGCGCTGGCCGATGGTATATAGCGGCAGGCCTTCATGTTCGCCAATCTTCTCGCCAGTCTCAAGGCGTCGGATATCGCCGCGCTTGAGAGAAAGATGACGCTTCAAGAAATTATTATGCGAACCGGACAGGAAGCAGATGTCTTGGCTCTCCGGCTTGGCCGCAACCTTTAGGCCGAACTTCTCCGCCAGCTTACGGACTTGGGGCTTGGTATAGTTGCCGAGAGGAAACAGGAGATGTTTGAGTTCTTCCGGAGTGAAGGTATAGAGGAAATATGACTGGTCCTTATTCTTATCCCTTGCCTTGCAGAGGCGGACTTCGCGGCCGATTTTCTGGAGTTTGAGATAATGGCCGGTTGCGACATAGTCGAAGCCGAGACGGCGGGCATATTTCAAGAGCCGGCCGATCTTTATCTCTTTATTACAAACGACGCAAGGATTAGGCGTCCGTCCAGCAGCGTATTCGGCTAGGAAATTATCGACCACCGCTTTCTTGAAAGGCTGGGAAAAGTCGAAGGTATAGAGAGGGATGCCGATTTTGGCAGCGACCGCCTTGGCATCGAGTAACGATTCCAAGGAACAGCAGCGATTTTCTTTCTCGGCTCCAGCTATTTCTTCCTTCCAGAAATGCAAAAAAATGCCAGCGACGAGATAGCCCTGGTCTTTGAGCAATTGGGCAGCGACCGAGGAATCGACCCCGCCGGACATCGCCACTAAGACGCGTGGTTTTTTCTTGATTCTCATGGTATCTATCTAATTTGGCTGATGACTTAAAATATAGGAAAATAAACTTAGCGCCTAGGACTGATAAGACTGGGCCTTACCGCTCCTAGCTCCGGCTGGGAAAGGTAAATAAGCTCGCCAATTCGCATTGGCTGAGACAAAAAATCATCCTAAAAGAATGGAAGAGTACATTTTAACTCCGCGCGGTAAGGAAATTACCGCCCAAACTATTATTGTTTTCAACCCTGGTGGCATAATCACTGTCTGCCAAGGAATTCTCTAGATTACCTCGATTATCTAGAAGAACTGACTGACCGCGATAACGAGCGGTAATAGGTGGGGAAAAAGGCGGCTCGCATTGAGAGACCGTCTTTTTTTATAGCTCCCGGAAGAGTGCCAAATATCCGCGCGCCGTCTCCTGCCAAGAAAACTTCTTCGCCTGTTCCCGGCCAGCCGCGATCAGCTTCTCCCTTAGCTCTGGGTTGTCGAGGATCAAACTGGCCGCCGTCGCGATTTCCTCTGGTACGGCCGGGTTAACCATGATCGCCGCTCCACCCACGACTTCCGGTAAGCTCGAGACATTAGAACAGACGACCGGCAAGCTGTAGCTCATGGCTTCAAGGGGCGGGAAACCGAAACCTTCATAAAAAGAGGGGTAAAGGAAAACTGAAGCCTTGGAATAGAGAATTTCTTTTTCTTTTTTGCTAATATAACCTAAAAATATAATATCACTAGAATAAGGTGATTTTTCTTTTTCTTGGTAGATCGCCCGGCTTTTCCAACCCCGGCCGCCAGCCAAAACCAATCTCAGGCCATCATATTTTCTATCCCGAGAACGCAATTCATTGAAGGCCCTTATCAATCCAATGAGGTTCTTGCGCGGTTCGATCGTCCCTAGGTATAGGATAAAGCGTCCGTTTAGGCCCTTCGGTTCCAAGAATTCCTTGGCCTCCTCGTCCGATACTTCCCTGGCCACCAGGTTATTGCCTGAATATATCACCTTCACTTTCTCGGCCGGCACGCCGGTCAGCTCGACGATGTCGTTCTTGGTATTCTCAGAAACGGCGACTATTCGGTCGGCCCGGCGCAAGATTGATTTGACGCCGAGCGCCCGATGCCAGAGATTCTTCCGGCCGCTGAAAAAATGCGGATAGCGCAGGAAAGACAGGTCATGGACGGTGACAACTAGCTTCGTCGCCGGCAAGAGGCGGGCGAAGTTGAAATGGGGCAGCCAGAAGATATCCGGCCGACCTAGGACTCGGTCCAATTTAGGATAGCCAAGCGTCTTTTGCAAAAGGTAATTAAAAACCTTGTTCGGCCAGTGGCAGCCGATGATCCGATAATTCTTTTCCGGCCAGTTCGGGAAACGGGCCGACAGGTCGCGGAAAGAATTATAAAAGAGAGAATATTCTCCACTCTGGTCCTCGTGCAAGAGAGCGGATAATAAATTAGCGGTGTACTCGGAAACGCCGCTATAATGCTCATCCATCAAGGTTCTGATATCGACGCCGATTTTCATACTCCTTTCTTGTGCTGGCTGATAAAATCCAGGATCTGCTTCTTGAAATTGGCGACTGAGAACTTCTCTGCCTGTTCCCGGATAGCGCGCGGGTCGAAATCGTATTTGGAAAAATTCTTAACAGCCGCGGCCAGCGCTCCGGCAGTCGGCTCGTCGAAGAACAGCCCGGTCTTCCCTTCGCTGACCGTTTCCGTCGCTCCGCCTTTGCGATAGGCGATCACTGGCCGGCCGGAAGCCATGGACTCGACCATAGTGATGCCGAAATCTTCCTCCTGAGGATTAATGAAAGCCTGAGCCATTTGATAAAGATGAGCTTTCTCTTCTTCGCTCACCCGGCCTAGGAACTCGATATTGGCCGCGCCAGCCGCTATCTTCTTGAGCCGCGCGAGGTCGACGCCGTCGCCGAAAATCTTCAATCTATAATCCGGCCCCAAGAGTTTGAAAGCTTCGATCGCCAAGTCAATCCGCTTATACGGTGCCAGCCGGCAACCGGCTAGGAAATAGCGGTCAGCTGACGCCTGATGACTTAAATCAGCGAGGGAGAACTTCTCTGTCTCGACCGGCGGATAGATGACGACCGAGACGCGGCGGTAGTACTTGGCGATGCGGTCCTGGACCGTCTGGGAATTAGCGATGAAAAGGTCGACCCGGTCAGCCGCCAGACGATCCCAGATCCGGATCCGGTTCAAGACCAGGGAAATCATCTTCTTCAGCCACTTGTTATACTTGAGTTCGTTTATATACTGATGCGTATCGCTCCAGAGATAGCGGGTCGGCGTATGGCAATAGGAGATATGCAGGGTCTCCGGCTTGGTGATGACGCCCTTAGCGAAGGAACTGGTATCGGAAATGACCAGGTCGAACTCCCGCAAATCGAAGAATTCGACCGCGAGCGGCATGAACGACAGGTACCACTGGTAATGGCGGACGCCGCCGGGCAATTTCTGGATGACGGAGGTCTCGATGCGCCGGCCAGGCAAATACTTGTCCACCTGTCTCTTGTCGTAGAGCAAGGTATAGATTGGTGCTTCCGGGAAAAGGTCAGCTAAGACCTTCAGGACTTTTTCCGCCCCGCCGTCTTGCGCCAGATGGTCATGGATCAAAGCGACTTTCATAATGTGGTTTTGTCAGACGAGATTGTCGGCTACTTCTTTTGAGGACTGATTTTCTAAGTTATAAGCCGTCGTATTCATCATTTTTATCAAACCGTCGATATCAAAGGTTTCGATGATATCCTTAAGATTGGGTGTTAATTTATTTTCCTTATATCTCTCCATTAATTTCTGATAGTGCTCTTTAGTGAATTTTTCGCCGTATTTCTTGATTCCCCACTCTTCTAATTTCAAATCCAATATTTTCTTGCGAACGGCCATCTCGCTTTCCTCTGACAAATATTCGTTATACGCCACCCGATTTTGGGGATTGGCCCGAAAAGTCTTTTTAGCCAACTTCTCGAAGCGGTCCGAAAGCTCATCCTGGCTACGATAGGCCGAATGGATCATCTCATGCAAGACCGTCTCTTCTTCGAACATATCGAAAGGGATATATAAAGCATGTTTCTCGTAGTTATAGCAACCCCTAGTGTTAAGATTCATCCCCTCCATGATTACGGAATCGGAAGGCAAGAGCTTAATTTCTACCGTCTGTAAGTTATCCTTCAGCCTGACGACGTACGCTGTTGCCTCCGTTTCAGAAAAGCCAAACTCCGCTTTTATCTTTTCTAAAAATTCCGGAGAGCTGAAGTGGTCAAGAAGCTGCTGTTTCTGCTGATTAACAGTCGCTTCCAACGACTGGTAGTATCCTTCCGGATCCGCCAGCACCTTTTCGCTTTGTTTCACCCTCGCCGTTGATTTTTCTCGGACGGAGTTTATAAAATCCAAATTGTTCTCCTCTTTTAATTTTTTCACGAACTCTGGGTCGAGAAGGCGGGACTCAATCTTATAAAGCCTATCCTGATTCTTAGTTAATTCATCCTTAAAGTATTCCGTGACAGCCGCGCTCATATTAGGACGGTAGCTATATTCGCTTTTGCCACCACCCTTCCCGACAAGATTATCGGACGAATTAGAGGCGACCGCTTTCTCAGCGCCAGCCACTACTCCTAATCCTAAAATACCGACCTTCAAGCCGATCCGCAAATTCTGGAATAAATTTTCTCCTCCCTTTTTTAAATTCATACATCCTATTCCGCCTGCCGGTGCTTGAAGACGGCAAGCGGGGTCTTGAATAATATCTGCAGGTCCAGAAGCAAGGACCAATTCTCGATATAATAGATGTCTAATTTCGCTTCTTCCTCGAATAAGAGATCGCTGCGCCCGGAAACTTGGGCCAAGCCGGTGATGCCCGGCTTGATAGTCAGGGTCTTGCGGTGGTAGCTTTCATACTTAGCAACTTCTTCCGGCAAGTGCGGGCGCGGTCCGACCAGGCTCATCCGACCGATGAAGACCAAGAACAGTTCCGGCAGCTCATCGATTGACCAGCGACGGATGACTTTGCCGACGCGAGTTACGCGCGGATCATCCTTAATCTTGACGAGCGGACCTTCCGTCCGCAGGTTAAGATCAGCCAGCTCGTTATAGCGCATACTATCGCAATTCGGGATCATGGACCGGAACTTGAAATAGCGGAAGGGCGCGCCGCCTTCGCCGACGCGATAGACCGGTTCGCCGTCATCGCGACGGGCGAAAAATATCGGACCGCGCGAATCGAGCCTGATTGCCAATATAGTCAGCAGGATAAGCGGCGAAAGTATTATGATCAGGAAGCTGGAAACAATGATATCGAAGATCCGTTTCAGAACCCGGCCCCAACCTTCGAGCGTCGTCCGCTTCACTTCGACGATGGGGATGCCGATGATCTCTGCCACTTCTGTCCGCAAAACCTTGACTTCCAGAAGGTCGGCTACGTAGCGGAAAGCGATATGGTTCTCATTGGCGAAATCATATAGGCGCAGGGTCTCGGCCTTGCTTAGGTTCGGATCGCTCTGGATAATCTCGTCCACTTCCCGATCCTTGATGAAGCTGGCGACCTCCTGGGCGGTCTCGAGAGAAAAATCACGGACGCGCTTTATGATCTCGAAGCCAGCCTGACGGTTGCGGGAAAATTCCTCAATCAAGCTATCCGTCGTCTTGGAATTGCCGACCAAGATGACCCTATGGACGCCAATGCCGTAAATAAAAAGCCGGCGTTGCAGCCAGCGGATAAAAGAGTGGATCAGGGAAACGTATAAAAAGGCCAGGAACCAGCCGCCCAAAACGATGAAACGGGAGTCGAACAGGTCGCGCCGAAAAAAGATGATGATGGCGACGAGAGCCAAGCCAGTCGAACAGGCTAAGAAGATGATCTTTATCTCGCGCGCCAATTTGCGGGCGCTCCTAACCTGATAGAGGCCGGCGATGATGAAGATGAGGAGCCAAAGGAGGGCGATGAGGAGGAGAGGGCGGACGAACTCGCTAAAAGGCAGGTTGAAGATTACCGGCCGGATGCTGGCTGACCATTGAGAGAATCTCAAGAAATAGGCGGACACGCCGGCGAGAGCCAGCATCAGGAAATCGAGCGGCAGGAGGAGAGTGGAAAAAAATAATTCCGTTTTTTTCATATTTATCTGAAGTCGCTATAGACAAAGGTTATCAGGGCAGCCGTAAGCCGGATTCTGTTCTAGCGATCATTTATCTAGGCCGGCTATTGCTAGCCGGCTCGAGCGAGCTACTTGTCATTTCCCGGCTGAAGCCGAAAAAGTTTGCTCTTGCTTCGGATAGGGTTTACCGCGGCATCTCCGTCGCCGGAGGCCGAAGCCGGTAGCCCTAAGGCACCCAGCCCCTTTTCACCTTTTATCCTGTTTTAAATCTCAGGATTAGTATCGTCTCTGTGGCACTTTCCCTAACTCGGCTTGAGGCCGAGCCGGTGGGCGTTACCCACTATCCTTTTACTCATCAAAGAGCTTGAAGTCCGGACTTTCCTCCCCTTTTTAAAACCGAAGTTTTAAAAAAGAGCGATCGCCCGCTTACCCTGATAACGTTTCCATAATACAAGGAAAATTGAAAAAAAGCAAGTCTTAGATGGTCTAATTACTAATAAATATACCTAATATTAAAGAAAATAATAAAACAACCCTCATTTTAAGAAGGTTGTTTTATCCTCTAACGTCTCCTTTATCGTCCGAAGTCGCCCTTCTCATCCCTATATAGCCTTTCGACTTGGGCTGCGCTGAGAGCGCCTCGCCAGATTCCTAAGCTGTCAATCTGGGAATCAGAGCTGTCTGTCCCAATCCGCAGGCGGCCGGCTTCTAGGCCGGCCAGCGGCCGGACAAAGTATTGGACCGACTTCCTTTCCCCATCGGCATAGAAGCTCAAGGTCTGGCGATAAGAATCATAGACTGTCGCCAAATGATGCCACTTATCATCGTCAGGTGCTGCTTGGTTATAGCCCATGGTGAAAACGCCGTAATTGCCATTGAACCAGAAAGAGGTGATGAAAGATTCAGTCGATAGAGCCAGGACTTTCTTCTCCCCAGCGAGCAAGAAGACATTCGCTCGGCTGTCTTTCGGATAGCTGCTGCTCCGCCACCAGAATTCTAGGGACAAGTCGTCAGAAACGATCGGCGGATCAAAAACCGTTTCCGATACCGCCCGTTCCGTCAGGGTCAGACCACTAGCCGTCAAGCTGCGCAGAGCCCAGAGGTCAGGTCGGATACTCAAGGTCGAGCTACTGAGACTATCATAAGCGGCTGCCCCTTCCCCTTCGTCGAAATCCCAGAAATGGAGCAAAGTGGCAGCGACTTGGGCCGGACGTTCGGTCAGGGGACTAAGGGGCGCATCCGCTACATAATAAGCCGCGGCTTCTGCAGCGCTCAAAGGACGGCTCCATAAAGCGATCTCATCGATCGCTACCGGACCGTCATCGCTAGAAAGAACTAGTCGGTCGATATCCTCGGCCAGGTGGTTCAGGAAAAACTGGCGGATCCTCTCTTCGCCGTCGATATAGAGCGTCCAATAATTCCCTACCCGGTCGACCGTGATGATCGCCTGATGCCAGAGATAATCGCCGAGTAAATTAGTCGGATATCGCCAGGCGGAGTTAGGCAATCCTTCAACCGTGATTAAATCCGTTTCCAGGATCAGATTGAGCTTAGAGCCATCGCCATTTGCCAAGCGCAAGCTGACACGCGGATTATTCTCCGTCCGGCGGAAATAGAAACTGGCGCTGAGCTCGTTAAGGTTAAGAGGCGAATCGAGCGGCAGCTCGACTGGATCATAACGGAAACCGACTTCTCGGCCGCAATCCCATTTCCCGACTAGCCATTTTCCTTCCCCCAAGCAACTGTCAAAATGCCAAAGCTTAGCGAGCCCGTCAGAGACGATTGGCGAGGGTGAGATATACAAATCAGCTAAAGCAGAAAAGTCCGTCTCTTCTGGATCAGCCGACGGCCAGACAGCATTAGGATCGTCCGTCAACAGCAGGTTGAAATCCAAGCTATTATCCCGGCTATTACTGATCCGGTTCAGGATATAATTGTCGGCTAATTCCGGCGCCGGCCCAGAGCCGAGGAAACGAACGGCCTCCGAACCGAAACCGACCAAATCTATGATATTCTGGTCAGAACTCGAGCTTATCGGCCCATTGCCTAAATACAGGCTATAGCCCGAACCCAGCCAGCCGAATTCATCACGCGTCGCGATAGCGTCCGCCTGGCTTAGGTAATAGCTATTAGCTTCGTCACGGACGACCAGATAGGAACTTTGTGGAGAAATCACTGTCCCGCCGGGATAAGAACCGTCTAGCAAATCGCCGAAACGCATCATCAGGCTCGGGTCATCGGCTGTCTTCGCTTTCTCGAGCCGGTAACCGGCCGCGGCTAGATCCAGGGGATCAGCCGTCGGATTATACAATTCGATCCAATCGTTGTCGCCAGTGCCGTATATCCGCTTGATGACTGCCAAAGCTTGGGAACTGGTCGTAGCTGTCCCGCCAGCTGTTTCCGAGGTAGTCGTCGCCGTCTCCACGGTAGTCGTCGTCGCAGTCGTCGAAGCGGTCAAAGCAATATCAGCCGCCGCTGCTAGAGCGGCCAACGATTCTGGATCCGAAGCCGGCGTCAGCTTGAAATCCGCCTGGTTGTTCTCACTATTCCCGATCCGATCCAGGAAATAATAATCAGCTATCGCTAAGGCTGGACCGGTACCAAGAAAATAGGTAGCCTCTGGCCCGAACCCGACCGCGTCAATGATATCCGGGTCAGCGCTTGAGCTGATCGCACCGGCCCCTAAGTATAAGGTATAGCCGGAATTCTTCCAGCTGAAGTCATCGCGCGTCGCGATAGCGTCCGCCTGGTCCCGGTAATAAGCGCTGGCATCGCTAGAGACGACCAAATAGGTATCATGGGCCTTAATTACCGTCCCGCCAGGGTAAGAACCGTCGCTATCGTTGCCGAAACGCAAGGCTAAGCCGGGATCGTCGGCCGTCTTAGTCTTCTCAAGGCGATAATTATTCGCTGCCAGATCGAAATCCTGGCTGGTCGGATTATACAACTCTACCCAATGGTTCGCCCCGCTCGCGAAGACCTTGTTGATCACGATTGGCAGGAGGGACGGCGGTTCGGCGGCCGGCTGGCTGCTATTCGCCACGGAAACGTAGTAAACCGGCGTTTGGCTAACGGCCTTTTCTTCTGTCGCAGCCGTCACCGTTGCCGTCACCGTGGCTAAACCTTTGACTGGAGCCAGAGTATCATTAGCCTGGACAGCGCTTTTCGCTACTCCTGAAGGAGAGGCGACGCCAGAATTCTTGGAAACCTTCTTAGTGACTGCGGCCTTGGTCTTTTCCTCTTCCTTTCCAGCTGTTGTCGCCTTCTTCGTTGTCTTTACCACCTTTACCGTCGCCTTCTTCGCTACTTTCTTAGTTGTCTTCTGGCTCGCTGTCGTTTTCTTGGAGCTAGAAGCGGTACGCTTAGCCGCCGTTTCGCTCAAAGAGAGTTCGGTACCTGACCCAGGCCCAAGAATCTTCTCCCCGATGCCTAAAGCCAAAGCCTTAGTCTCGCTCCAGATTTTTTTTAGTGACGACCAGGGATTATCTATCAGGCTCCAGCGTAAAACCAGTCCCAGAGTCGAAACTTGGCCCCGGACAGCCGTTTCTGAAAAAGAAGAGCTGACTTCGATATCAACCGGCACCTCTTCTAGGGTCGGCTGCAAAAATTGCGTATAGGGCAGGAAGATATAGCGCTCATCGCCGTATTCGCGGCCGACGTTATAGCCGATTAGTTCCGGCGCCGGGATCAAGAGGTCTTCCCGCCGGGAGATCTTGGAAAATTCCCGCTCTTGGGAAAAGCAATCGCCATCATCGTTTACCACGCTATAGTTATCATACCCGTCCGGCGTGATATCTATGGCATAATAGTCAGGATCATATTCCAAGGCTGCTAAATTATTCGGATTGGAAATATCGGCGCTTTCGTAGATCTTTTCTGCTAAGCCGACGCAGGTCCAGTCTCCGCTCTCTGGCCCTTTCTGCTGCCGGAAATTGAAATCATATTTCCGCCTCTCCTTAGCCAGGTTCTTAGCCAAGGCGACAGCTTTCGCTTGCCGGACCGGGCTCAGACCTTTGGGCAGCTTGGCGCCCAAAAACTCTTCCTGGTTACCGGTATTCACGAAATATTTCGCTGGCGTCTTGACTAAGCCATCCGATAAGGCCTCAACGACATAATCGACGCCGTCTTCCCGGCCGATATACACGCCGACATGGCCGGAATAAATATTTTTGACGATCCCCTTTTCCGCCCAGATAAGAGGATCGCCGGAATAGCCATACATCTTCCCTTGTCCGGAAGTGCGATAGAGCAAGGTTCCAGGCGGCATGGCCCGACAAAGGGCTGGCACAAATAGCCAACCGGAAATTAACAGTAGGCAAATAGCCATCTTTATCTTTTTCATAGGTCTTCAGGCGGCCGGAAGCCCGGCCTGTCTTAATTATTATAATATTCCGCCCAGTCCGCCTCGCTCACTGTTGGCAGTGCCCAATCGCTACGGCCGGAAAAGCGAATCAAGAAGTCAGCGGCGAAAGCCCGGCTGACAGGATCAATGTCGATGCCGGAATAGATGTCCTGCCAAGCGGCTAGCGTTTCTTTAGGAAAAAGCGGATAGTAATCGCCGAGGAGCAAGACGAGGGCGGGCCGCAACCGGCGGCCGGTTTCCGGGCCAAGAGCCAAGGCGCTAATAGTCTCTACCTGATTTCCCCGGAAGCCGTTTTTCTTATCCGGCAGCCGGCTTAAGCCGGCGACCGCAGCCAGTTTGACGGCTTCGCTTTCCGTCTGGTCGCCCAGCCAGCCGAAATACGAAGCGGCTAGAGCCGAGGGATCGCGCTCGAACGTGAAGGTCTCTAGGAGCAAGGCTTTTAATTCCTGGTCACTGGTTGAGAGCTGTTCCCTCAGATAGCTAGGCGGATTAGTGGAGCCATAAACTTCAGCCAATAGGTCTAGGAGTTCCGCCCGGAAAGCTTCGCTCTCGGCTGGATCTAAGAGCCGGGATCGAACCTGGCGCTCTAGCTTCTTCGATCCGGCCCTTAGCTTCGATAACAGGGATTCCTCATCTTTCTGTCGGGCTGCTAGGCAGCTATCTCGGCAAATTCCCTCCTCTTCCAGCGATTCCCTGATCCTTAGGAGGGCGACCTGCTCTGGGCTGCCATTGATGAAAGCCCAACCGGCCAGCAAGGAAACAGCGGCCAGGAAGACTGAAACCGCAAGCGCGATCTTCCGTCGGCGGGAAGTCGCTAAGGATAGCTTTCCCAATCGAGAAAGCTTCTTGAAGATTTTTTTGAGATGAAGCATAGATTGATTATTAGGACTTGATTTAGCCTTCTATACCATAGCAAACCGCTCCTGACGGAATATTAAGGCGCGGTTAAAATCTTCTGGTAGCAGCAATCGATAGAAAGACTGGCTTTCCCAGCCGGAATAGGGAAAATAAAAAATCAGACCGGATGGCCTGATTTTCGTTAATTTTTATTTTAGAATAATTTTCCCAACTATTCGCTGGCTGGAGAGAATTCGAGGAGCGAAGAAGTCGCGTCCAAGGAATAAGCGGCCGGCGCAGACTTGAGGATGACTCGCAGTTCCTTTTCCTGATTGGCATCTAGGCGCTTAGTTATCTGGCCGGCTAACTGAGCTTTCGGCCAGTCCCCTAAAGCGGCATAGATTTTCGTCAAGTCAAACCAGAGCTCCGCGTCTTGCTGGGAAGACGGCAAAAGGCGTTCAACTAAAGACAAGGCGCGCTCATACTCCTTCTGGGAGAGGTAATGCGAGATTGATATCTTCAGGAAGCGGGTGCTATTAATCTGGTCCAAGCCGCCCAGGTCCAGGCACTTATCCAAGCTATCGCCCAGCTTGTCCTCTTCCTGGAACAGGAGGTAGGTCTGGGCCAAGCGGCAATAGCCCTCGTAATAGTTCGGGTTAAGGCTGATCGCATAGTCCATCACCTCGAGCGCTTCTGCCTTCTCACCCCGGCTGAGCATGATCTGCGCCTTGCTCAGATAGACTGGAACGCGGCGCGGAGAAGATTCGATCGAACGGTCGACCGCCTCTATGGCCTGGCGGGAATAATAGTTGAACCTGGTCAGGTCGCGGTAGCTATAGCGAGCGGCCGTATCAAGAACCTGGGCCAGCTGCAATTGCATCAGGCTGTCGGCCGGATTATAGGCGACATTCTTCTCGGCTAAGGAGATGACGTAGTCCAGGATATCGCGCGCCTCAGACAAGCTATAGTTATCCAGTATCTCCGGGTTAGACGTCAGCATATTGATGAGGGTCGTCCGGCTGTCGCGATCCAGGGGTGTATCGATCGAGAGGGCGGCGCGATAATGCTCGAGACCGGATTGCACCTGACCAGCCGACACTTCGGCATAGGCGCCGATCGTCCCGGCGAACATCCGCCAAGGCCGGAGATTATAGCGGCTTATGACCAGGCCGGCGAGTACTAGTAGGATAGCTAAGACGATGAATTCTTCCATCGCATTCCTGAGGATCGGCTTCGTCTCTTGCTCCGCCTGACTAGCACTCTCATCTTCTCCGGGCTGGACCAGATAATATATGAAGCCGAGAGTCATCATCAGGGCGACGTAGGTCACGAAGGAATCAAAGACCGCCAGGTTCTGGATGAAATACGCAGCCAGAAGAGACAAGAGGATGACGGTCTCTAGGTTCCGGCGGCCAGCCGAATCAGCCCCGACGGTCCAGCCGTTCTGCTTCAATCCCTTGAATAGATAATAGAGGGCCGCCGCGAAGATGCTCAGATAGGTAAGCAACCCTAAGACGCCGGTCGTCGAGAGGATATCAATCAGATTATTATGGGCCCGGTCGAAATAGGTCTCTGTCGTCGCGTAGTCGAAGAATTTCGGATCAAAATGCTTGTCGAATATGATGGCATAATTCCCGAAACCAGTGCCCAGGATTGGATGACTGCTGAAATCCGCCAACGCTCCGCGCCAAGAAATCAGGCGAGTCTGAAAAGTCGACTTCTGCGCGGTCAAATTTTTCAAGAAGCTGTTCTGGAACCAGGCGGACCGGTATTGGGAAAAGATCACGCCGACCGCGATGACCGCTAGGATGAAGACGATGAGGGCTGAACGCCGCAAGAGGCGCGACCTATGGAGGAGCCCCAGGAGCAGGAAGAACAGCAGGATGCTCGCCGCTAGGCCGATGATGCCCCCAGAGGTATGGCAGGACCAGAATTCGAACAGCATTATGACCGCCGGCAGGAGATAAAGCCAACGCCAATTCGACTGGGTGCGAAAGAAGAGGAGGACGAGGAAATAGAGATTGAATATCAGGTAGCCGCTGACATAGGTCGTGTTGCCGATCGAGCTATAGGTATTCGCCCCGAAAAGGCCGAGCAGACTGACGACTGTCGCGATAGCGGCGGAAATCTGGAAGAATGTTCGCCAGGCGGGCCAGGAGCGAAAAGCCGTAATCAGGATGAAGTATAGGGCCAAGAAATGCGCCAAATGGAAGAAGCCGAGCATCCGTTCCGCATCGCCCCAGAAGCTCAAATTCGGATCGACGCTGACCAAGCAAGAAATGAGGATGACGAGGAAATAAGCGGCTAAGCCGAAAGAAATATAGCTCTTTTTCGGCCGGTATTGCGGGTAGCGGAACAGGAGGACGAGCCAGAAAGCTAAAAGTATCTCGATCAGGATATTGAAGGAGAATTGCTTGGACGTGATGAAGGGGAAAAGCAGACTGGGAAAGACGAAGAAGATTATAGCTAGCGAGAGGATCGAACCTCCTTGTAATATTCTCAGATAGGTTTTAGCCGGCATAGATTTTATGATTGAGGTCTTATTAAGGGCAGATACCCGATTGTTTTTATTATAACATAGCCGTCGACGGGCTGTCGACGGCTAATCGCCCTATAGGATCCGGGATTCCAGACGCTTCAGACGTAATTCATGGTTATTGAACGACCGATGGAAATGATTGAAAGTCGTCTCAATCTTGTAATCCAACTGGCCGAAGCGCTCATCAAGCTGCTGGTCGAAATAATCCTTGCTAATGACGTTCTTGAACCTTTCATCCAGGGTTTTGTCGAAATAATCCTTGGTAATAACGTTCTTGAGTCTTTCATCTAAATAATCTTTGGTGATGAAATTCTTGAGTCTTTCATCTAAATAATCCTTGGTGATGAAATCTTTAAGCCTTTCGTCTAAGGTCTTGCTTAAATAATCCTTGGTTAACAGACAGCCGAATTGTTCAGCGGTCAACATCACGGGAGCTGGCGTCATAGTTGTTTGGGGCCAAGCCGTCAGAAGAAGCCGGTTCGCCAGTCATCTTCCTAGGCGGCTGCGGCAATTAATTAATAATTGCCTCTGGTGTCAGGCTTGAACTCAGGTCTATTGAAAGAGAGGTAAGGAAAATTATAGCACTAAGCACTATCCGCATCAATCTAGCTAAGATTAAAAGAAAAAGAGCCTTTCCGGCTCCTTCCCTGTCTGATAATTTATAAATTTTTTCTAAAGCACCAGCTAGGCCGTTATTCAATCTTCTTCAAAAACAAACTAGGTATTGACTGTATGTTTACTATGATATACAATGATGGCATATCGAGAAAGGGCGTCGACCGTTAGGACGATAGCCCTTTTTCAATTGAAGGCCGAGCTAGCCTTCTTTTTATATCCTTATCGACAAAAATATTCAAATTTTTATTCCGGTAACCATTTATAAAATAATCGAGGCAAATTTCGTTTTTGAGATATTTTACAAACTCAATCTTATTCTTATCGCCCCTAACCAACCTGGCCGATAATTTCACATCATAAGTAACCGCCCCTATCAATAAATCAACTAATTGCAACAAATCGTTCGCCCGGGAATCAAATCTGCAGACTCCGGCTAAAGCTAGCCTATTATACCGGCTATTCATCTCTCGCTTGACGTTTACTTCAAACTTAACCGTATTGGGAGTGGTAATATAATCGG